>JAQVRY010000044.1 GCA_028700795.1 Tissierellia bacterium
TGCCTTCTAAGCAAGCTTTATCAACCTTATAGCCCATTTGTTTCTTTTTTCTTTCGCGGTATCTGACTTTCCTGGGCAAGTCAATATTATTAACAGATAAGGCGCCATCCTCAATATATTTATATAAGGTTTTTTCGCTGACCATGATAGTGTCCTTATTGTTTGCATGAATATGATGTATTGATTGACCTTGCTTAATTAGCGGCGAAATAATCTCATCAATAACCTTGTGCATTATAGCACGTGCGTCTGCGAATGGATGGTTTTATTTTTTAGTTTGTTTGCAGCTTTATGCTGCGGTATGATATAAATAGAACAAATATTAAAATTGGAGGGGTTAAAAATGGCATTCTTAGACAAATTAGGCAAAGCAATAGGTGATGCTGCCGGCACAGCATCGGAAAAGGATAAGGAGCTTGGAGCTGAAAAGAAAAATTGCTGAAATAAAGCTTGATAACAAATAGTCAAAAAAGCAGTACCGCTTTGGGTGCTGCTTCTTTTTTTATAGTTTTTATAGTTTATTCCCGCAGTTTGGGAAATATTTATGCTCTTCGCTCACTTGAGAGCCGCAGTTGGGACACGTATTTTCACATATTCCTTTATATATCAGTTTTAAGTCTTTATCTTTCAAAAAAACATTGTGTCATTGCCCTCTTTCCATCATCAGTCCTTTTTCTTTGTTTGTTATTAAATACAGACTGTTGCAGCAAGTTGTTCTTGCATAATACTTTTTATTAAACCTAAACAATGGCATAAAAAATAAACTGAATACACTATATTCTATATATGCTTCATATCGACCGTATTTTATGCAGCAGCTGCACATTATTGGTTCATAATAATCTAAATCTTCTCTCTTTTGACTTATGCCCCCAAACGCATAAAGTAGCAGATGCACCTCACCTTGATGAATTTACCCAAAAGGCTGCACAAATGCGACTTTTATAAGTACAATAATATGTATCTATATAGTATAATTATATATAATTATACTATATGTAAACACCTCATTGCAGGTATCTTAAACTATCCATCCACCTTTAATAATTCATCATAGGTGCCATGCTGCACTGTTTCTCTATCCCTTAGCTTTGTAAATACGCTCTATAAAGCAGCCATGCTTGTAAGAGAGGCAATCAAGTCTAAGGGTTTAGGTTGGTCTCATTATTAAATATCTGAGTAATCTATCATTAGTATTCTAAAATCTTTTGTATAACACCAATATTAGATTTACTAACAGGTATGGTATCCTTAATATCATCAAAACCCACGTCATAACAGTTTCTGGAAAAGCAAATAAAACGAGATACCTTATCAAGGTTAACAAGATAAGAGCGGTGGCAGCGATAAAAGTTACTGTTTTGAAGCTTTGTTTCAAAGTATTTCAAGGAATTCGAGGATGTATATGTTTTGGGCATGGTCCTAATAATAACAGTTTTATCCATCACCTCAAAATAATATATATCATCTAATTTTACAAGAATAGTTTCGTCTTTATTGTCAATAAAAAGCTTTTTTAAGCTTTCTTTAAATTGATAATTTAAATTATGTATATTATCAACATTAGTACCTTTGCCGTCATATTGATAAATCTTATCTATACATTTGCAGAAACGCTCTTGTGTCAAAGGTTTCAAAAGATAATCCATCGCATTAAGCTCAAAAGCTTTTAGTGCATATTCGTCGTAAGCAGTAATAAATACTATATAAGTTTTAGGATATAACTTTATTATCTGTTCAGCCAAATAAATACCGCTCATTTCAGGCATATTGATATCTAAAAATACTACATTAGGTTTATTTGTACCAATGCTCATTAATCCTTCAAGTGGGTTCGTAAATGCCCCCAACAAATCCACTTTACTGTTTTGTTTTGCTATTTTATTAAATTGGCTTATAGAAGCCTTTTCATCATCTATGACTATTGCTCTTAGCACTTCACTATCTCCTTAATCTTTCTAATTTCCAATTGGTATTGCAAGAATCACTTCAGTGCCCAAACCTTTTTGGCTATTTATTTTAATATCACTGTTATAAAGCAAGCGCATTCGCATAATTATGTTTTGAAGTCCAATACCGCTTCCTATTGCATTAGTTTCATATTCCGACTTGTTGTTAAACAAGTTATACAGATGTGTTTTACTAATTCCAACTCCATCATCCTTTACTATAATTATTAAATTACGGCGGGAAACTTTGGCTGAAATTGTTATTGTAAGCCTTCCCTCCTCCATACCGTGTTTGATAGAGTTTTCAACTAATGGCTGAATAATGAAGGCAGGAATTTTATTTTCTAAACATATATCTTCTATATCTAACTTCAATTCAATTCTGTCATCAAATCTTGTATTTGCCATATACACAAATGATTCAAGCAATTCAATTTCCTCTTTCAAAGTAATTAAACTGATATCAGAATTAAAGCTGTATTTGAAATTTCCTCTGATATAGTCAGACAGCACGTTTAATAGTTTTTTTGATTTATCAGGCCTTTCATCTATTAATTCCTGAATTGTATTCAAAATGTTGAATAGAAAATGGGGTTTAATTTGATTATACAGTAACATAAGCTGCGACCTTACAACTTGATTTGCCTTGTAATAATTATCCCTAATATTAAAGAACACGGTATAAATCTGGGACATAAGAAATATAGAAAAAGCAATTGTATAAGCATGAGCCATACCGTAATTTGTATTTATTTTTTCAACGTATAAAATATCATTAATTATTGCAAGTAACATTATTATTATGCCTGTTAGGATAATCCCCGAAGACCGATTTTTCCTAATAAATATTTTTGCGATAATATAAGCTGAATATATAAATGACATAAGTACTACTATTTGATATACAATTAAAAACTTACTAAACATTATTGGCTCTGTCATCAGTGTTAACAAAATTAATGCAGTCGTAATCAAAACAATACCACTATAAATTTTTTTGTTAAACTCATTTTTATAAAGGTTATATATAAACATGGTATAAAAAAGGGTAATCAGCGGCATTGTAACATACTCCAACTTTGCAAGCATGTTATGTCCAATGTAACCAAAGATGTTCCACAATGCTACCTCTCTTACTGTAAGTTCTCTAAGTGTACAAGACAGACAAAACAGTGCCAAATATTGGCATGGAAAGTTTTTTTCAATCAAGCTGAGAAGCAGCATAAAAATAGCTGCAATGGACAATAAGCCTAGTAACAAATAACTCCGCATAAGGCTTACTTCCCTGTATTTTATAATGCTATCATTGTTACCAAAAAGAATATTTCCCCACATTCCACCTTTTGCAAAATGAAAATTTGATACATGGACAATTATATCAAGCTCCTCTGAGTCAGGTACAAAGAAGATTATATCCGGTTTCCACTCCGGAATTTCAGTATCTTTTGAAGTACCGGGAATGCCACTTTGATTAATTAGTTTTCCATTTATATAAAGTTTGTAACTACTTGACATGCTCGGAAGCTTCATGCCAAGAATTTCTTGGTTATCATTTATCTTTACCTTAAGCCTATATGAACCATAGCCATAGGAGCCTATGCTTTCTTCGTCGTAAATAAATGAATTCCATAGCTCGGGTACCACAATATACCCATCGTGAGAATCTTCTATACCGGCAGGATTAATAAATTTGTTATAATAAAATTCCCATTCTCCTCCTAGGTAAACAGTATTATCTTCGGAAAAGTCTAAAGCTGACAAATCCAAAAAACCTGACTGAGCATAAATATGTTTCTTTTCTTTTGAAGTTCTCCAAATAAACCCATAGATAACTGTAAAAATAAGGATTAAAAATAATGCTATAAGTATTTTTTTGAATTTAAATTTTTGATTAAAAGCATTCATATACAATATCCTTTCTTAAGCGGTAAATTTTAATAACCAAAATCCATTATACTATAAAAAAAGTTTTTGTCAAAAAAAGTCTATTTATGTCGAAAATGGATATTTTTACGAAGCCAATTAACCCTTTTACGGTAGATTAATTGTTTTAGTTAATAATTATGGTAAATTGAATTGTAAGCTATTAACAACTGTGAAGGAGGAAATTGCATGTCAAAAGATGAAAAAAAAGATAATTTTAAAACTGCATTATTTGGAGTAATTAGAAAGAATATAGGTATTTCCAATACAGGTAATACAAAAGTTAATAACCAATCCCCAAATAAATCAATTAACTACAGCAAAGGAGAAGATAAAATGTCAAATTTCAAAACTGCATTACATGAAATAATGGGAAGGAATCTATGTGCTTCCAATACAGATAATACAAAAGTTTATAAAGAATTGCCAGATAAGCCGATTGATTCTATTGAATCAATCAAAAATCAAACGGACTCTGATTTAAATGTTAATAACGCTGGTTTTACTATAATATCCGAAGACACAATAGTTGAAGGTTCAATTAAATCAAAAAGTGATTTAATTGTAAAAGGAAAAGTATTAGGGGATATTGAAAATGAAAAAAATATAATTATATATGGTCATGTAGAAGGAAATGTTATATCAAGCAATAATGTTACATTAGAAGGACTTATTATTGGTAATCTAAAAAGCAGCGGATTATTAAAATTAGCAAAAGAATCTAAAGTTATTGGAGATGTAGACTGCTTGTCCCTTGAAACCAATGGAATAATTGCCGGTAATATAAATGTAAAAGAATCAGTTAATATTGGTCCATATTCTGAGATAGAAGGAAATATTACTGCTATGACATTAACTATAAAAGAAGGTGCCAAAATAAAAGGTTCATTTGATATTGCTTCAAATTTAGAATAACTGTGGAGGATGTTTTATGCATTACTTTGGAAGTGTAAAGTTTTATAAGCATCTTATCTTTTCTGTAATATTTCTATTTTTAATTATTCCATATATATTATCTTTATATTTTGTTATACAAAATGCTAGATTAAAAGACAAGTTGGTTTATTTCCAAGATAACAAAATAGATTATATAAATTCCTATATAGAATCTAAGAATATTAACAATTTCATTAAAAATAAAGTTGAAGATATTTTAGTTTCTGAAACAATACCTGAAAGCGTATTAAATGAAAACCTACTTACTAATAATACCTCATTTAGTTATCAAAATAAATATAATGAATTATATATAGAAAGAGATGAATTTGTTTTATTAAATGATAACGATAAGGTTGCCTATTTGACCTTCGATGACGGTCCATCCGATGTTACATGGGATGTTTTAAATACGTTAGAGGATTATGGCATATATGCTGCATTTTTTGTAACATATAAGGACGATGCTGAAAGTTTAGAAATATATAAAGAAATAGTAAACAGAGGACATACATTAGCAATTCACTCATCAAGCCATAATTATAAAAAAATTTATAATTCAGTTGACGATTTCTTAGAAGATTTTAATAAATTATTTGTGCACATATATAATATAACCGGAATTAAACCTAAAATTTTTAGATTCCCAGGCGGAAGCATAAATCCATATAATTATAATATATATCAACAACTAAATGCAGAAATGCTACGACGTGGTTTCATATTCTATGATTGGAATGTCAGTTCCGGTGATGCAGATTACAGCGTGACTAAGGATAGTATCATTAAATCAGTAACTGAGAGTTTAGAAGGTAAAAATAAAGCTATAGTATTAATGCATGACAGCGCAAAAAAGAAAACTACTGCAGCTACCTTATCGGAAGTAATTGAATTAATAAAAAACAAAGGTTATAGATTTGAAAAGCTTGATAATACTGTATATCCGATTACATTTAGTTATACAAACTAATAAAACTTTGTCAAAGTATAGCGTACAAGTAAAAAGTTTCTTACGAAATCAAGTACGTTATTATGTCAGACATTGTCATAAGCTCCAAAATCACTTCTTTTAAGGAGATGTGATTTTTTTGGCTGCAGGTGCTAATAATTATTATATTCAATTTTAGTAACTTCAAAATTAAACCAGTTAAAGTCTCCTGTATCTAATTTCCAAGTAACATTCCCTTTGGTAGGAATCCTTACTCCCTCAAATTCCTTATAATTTCGTACAGGAATTGACCATGTCTCCAACCTGATTTCCCCATTAAATTCACCGTATCTTTCAGCCTCAAAATTAACAACCTGACCTTTATCATTAAATGTAAATATTCCTGAAGCTGTTATATCGTCGTAGGCCATAGTCACTTTGGCATTATATTGATCTATCTCTTCCCAAGTTAAGTATTCATTTATAGCTGCAGTCGGAAACCACATTGTCTCAGCTAAATATCTTAATAAGGTACCTTGGTCGATTTCTTTTCCCTTGGAGTCTGCAACTGTAAATAATGAAAGAATTTTGATCAGCATATTTCCTTTTCCATTCTCGCTGAGGGTACCTTTTCATTTTTTAATTTTAATTTTAATTTCATCATTGACATTAATATCTTGTTTGCTGTACTAAGCTTTGAAAAATCAAATCCTCCACGAAAATAGAAAGTGTAGATCTTTTTTCTCTGTTCTTCACTAAAATTGCTCTCCCATACTTTTTGTAAATCTTCATCCCGCGGAGGTGTTGCTCCGGTTGCAAAAACAATCAGGGTTTTTTCCTTCAATGCTTCAAAATTATTTTTTATTAAATTAATTCCGTTAATACCTACAGCATATAATCCTCCACCATATATTATTGTGTCATATTGAATCAAATCATCCAAAGAAAGCTTTGTATTTTCTTTAATATCACATTTTAGCGCTTCAGATATCCATTCCGCATATTTCTTTGCAAAACCTGTCTTTGACTTATAAATAACAACCGCGTGATTAGTCATTTTAATACCTCCAAATTCTCTTCTAACTTGATTAATGCTTTTACCGCATTCTTTAGGATTTCAGGTTCAATATCTTTAAATCCTTCATTGATTTCTTCTGCATAGTCTCGTATTTTTGCGTCAGTTCACTGCACTTATCTGTCGTTCTGACCCTACATTTTCTTTTATCATTGCTTCATTGCTGACTCGGTTAAGTATATTATATTTAATATTCCGTTATATTGGAAAATAGTTTCATACACTAATTATCTCTTTATCATTTGAAATGCTCAATGTCATCTATAAAATGCCCCAAAAAATGCACTTTTTCAGTCCCATTTTTGCCGTTTTTTTGCTCCAAAACCACTATATGCAGTGGTCAAGGTGCCTTATTTGCCCTTCAAACCACTATTTGTCATCAGAATTATACTCTCAACGTGGGTCGAGAGGACAGAATGAATGTTATTTGAGTGTGTCCGTTCTCGGGAACATATCCACCCCGTTTTTGGTGCTATCGATAGACGGGAACATATGGATAGGTTATTTATTTACTATTTAATATCTAAACAAAAATACGCACTGCTTTCTTTGCTGCAGGTACAATTGTAGTCAAATATTTTTTAATGTTGTTACTTCTATCCATTTCTCGTCAATTTCTCGTATCATTTGACTATTTTCCTGTATTTCATTTAGACTCTTAAATGATGCAATTGCTCTGTCATTTTCCTTCCATATCAAAATATCATATTTCTTACTTAGTAATCTTTCCTCCAGTGGCTCCTTAACCTTCGCTCCACGATGAAATATAACTTGAAGTTGCTTTTGCGGGTTTATTCTTATTGTGATACGGTCTTCTCCATTTATGCTGTGGTTAGGACCATTCCATTTTATTCCCTCATTTAACTCATAATCTGTGCTCATAATTATTTTTCTTAAACATTCAATCTCATCTCTTAAGGAATGTTTTAAACTATCTAAAAATACTGTCACTTCACTATTCAATTTGCTTTGGCTCATATACTCACTCCTCATACAAAAAAAAAGTTCAATGTGCCAATAAAGATTTTCATTATATCATAAAGTGAAAATGAATAATACATTCGAGCAAGTTTCAAAATGTTACAGAAATTATATATGATGTTATCTTCTTTATCTTTGCAGTCCTACTAGCACCGGTAAATTTAAATACATGACAGAAATGAAGATATTCATTCGTTCCTATTACCTTGCCATGTGCAGAGGCTACATAACCATGAGTGATAATGTCATGTATTAATAATTCAGTGATTTTGTCTTTATATAGTTCATCTATTTTTTTAATAAACTCATTTTTTCCTTCAATAACTTCATCACCAATAATATTCCAAGTTATATCATCAGCTATATTTTCCAATAGGGTAGTATAATCTTTCATTATTAAAGATACATTAAAATCTCTTAGTATTATTTTTTTTGGTGCATTACCACAATCTTTAGGTACTGTGATTTTTATATCTGTAAACATAGTTTCGCTTCATCCTTTCAATTTTTTCAGTATTTAACTCCTCGTATAATATGTTTAGAACTACTTTTTAAGTGTTCTAAACATTAATTTATTTTTAGCAAATGCAATAACTAATTGAACTAATTTATGACTATCGATTCTGTTAATCTAACTAGTGTACTACTAAAATTGAACCTAAGGTCTTCAGGCGCATATTAGAATCGTAAGGAGGCGTAGCCGACTGGAGATTCTAATATGCGCGCCGGCTTCGCCGATCATGGTTCATAAATAACGTCCAATTTATTTTGCAATTGCGTAAATTTATTTTGTTTCATTTTCAATTTTTAATTGAGATATTCTAATGCTATAATGTTGTAAAGAACATTAGCGAAGGATAATTCTTTCTCTCCTTGCAAAGCCATTTGGTTATTGCTTAAAAAGCATGCTTCCTGACTTAGTCGCCATATTCTGCTTACTCAGATGCTGCATCTCTTTAATTAGACCAACAGCAAGGTTAGTTTTTAAAGATGAATGCTAATAATGCGAGGTTTCAGTCAGCTTCTAAGATTAGGATATCTCTTTTACTAATTGTTCTTCAATGTCCTATGAAAGGTGGTGATTTCATGAAAAACAATTTTCTATCGACTTTATTTGTTGGTATTGATGTTAGTTCTAAAACTAACGTTTTGTGTGCTCTTGACTTCCAAGGCAATAAGCTTCTTAATCTGAAAGCTCTGAATAATCACCCCGGTGCTGAATCTATTTTAGAAAGCATCTTGGATTGTTTAAATTCTAATAGTTTAAATTTTGTTGTTATTGCCTTGGAATCAACTTCTTTTTACAGTACTCATATTGCTAATTTCTTGTCTTCTAATGAAGTACTTTTAGCCTATTCACCTATGGTTTATTGTCTTAATCCAAAAACCATTGCTAATTACAGAAAGTCTTTTGTTGATATGGATAAAACTGATCCTCTTGATGCTTATATTATCGCCGACTTTGCCAGATGTGGAAGAATCAAATCTCAACCATGGCGTGGAGCTCAGTTTCTTGCCTTGCAAAGACTTACCAGGCATAGACTTCATCTAGTTGAAGCAATTGCTAAAGAAAAAACATATATGGTATCTAATGTTTATCTCAAATTTAGCCAGTTAACTGTTTTAGAAAAAGCGGACAGGCCATTTTCTAATACATATGGTGCAACTTCTGAAGCTGTTTTAACTGAATTTCTATCATTAGAAGATATTGCTTATTCTTCTATTGAAGATTTAGTTGCTTTCATAAAAGATAAAGGTAAAAATCGGTTCAGCAACCCAGTTGGAACAGCTGAGCTTTTACAAAAGGCTGCAAGGGATTCATATCGTTTAGATAAAGTCCTTTATGAACCTATAAATATTGCAATTGCCTCTTCATTTAATGTTATCAAAGCTTTACAAATTGAAATTAAAGAGATTGATAAAGCAATTGAAAAGAACATTAAAGGCATAAATACTACTGAATATCAGTCATTGATTTCTATTCCAGGCATTGGTCCTGTATTTGCCAGTGGAATTTTAGCTGAAATTGGTTCTATTACTTCCTTTTCTTCCAATGATGCATTAGCTAAATATGCCGGCTTAACCTGGAGAATCAAGGAGTCTGGCGATTATTCTGCTTCTGAAACTAATATGACTAAAACAGGTAACAAGTATCTTAGGTATTATTTAATTGAGGCTGCTAATAGTGTGAAAAACAATATACCTGAGTTTAATGTTTATTACCGCAAGAAATTTAA
This sequence comes from Tissierellia bacterium, assembly GCA_028700795.1. Lineage (GTDB taxonomy): Bacteria > Bacillota > Clostridia > Tissierellales > Sedimentibacteraceae > Sedimentibacter. Next base: position 10,030 of record JAQVRY010000044.1, read on the forward strand.
TGAAGTACCCAAGCATCAACATAAACGAGCACTCGCATTAACATCTCGTAAATTAGTACGCCTGATTTTTGGATTGCTGACCAAGAATCAAATCTACTCCAGCAGTAAAGTTGGAGAGATACAATAAAATATTTTTCTCTCTATCCTGTTTTTTTCTTTGAAATTAAGAGGTTCTATTAAAGTTACCCTTTTTTAATCATTTCTTTTGTTTTTATTTGTTTTTTTATCTTGACATATTACCAGATTGCTTCACAACCAGTGTTACGGATTCAATATGCGATGTTTGTAGGAACATTTATAAAAAATTGGTAAAATCGTAAGGATTTATACCCTAGGCTAACACCTATTTTTTCTCATATATTAAGCAATTAAATCTATTTAAACATTCCTCTTTAAGAACTTTGCAGGAGCCACTATAATCATAATAGGAACATGAGTTTTGAACTTCAGAAGCTTTTTCTAATGAAAGTTCTTCTAATTGTAATGAGACTTTAAATATTTCCTCATTAATCAGCTGATCTATATCAGCCTTATTTATATTTTCCCATATCCTTTTTGCAGCTTTTTTTATTTTATTGTTTGTTACTTCAAATTGATAATTATATCTTTTATTAATTTCTTCTGTTAGCTTTTCCTTAATTTTATTTAATTTTTTAGATCTTTCAGAACTTTCTCTTTCTTTTGCTGTCTGTCTATTATTTTTATCGATTTGTATTTGTAGTTCTTTTAATCGTTGCCCTTCAGAATATGATGGTTTTTTTATTTCTCCATTTAACTCATTTTTGCTAACCCTAACATAATCATTGCAATATATGCTCTTGCTACATATAGAGCGCTTTATGTTTAAACATATACTATTATCTGGTGTCTTCTGATACTTACATCTATTTTCTACAAACATATGAATCTTTGTACTGGATTCATACTCACTAATTTTATTTACTTTTTTTTCATTTCCTATATCTCTTATATATTTATCAAGATGCATACCTGTACCATTATATTTGTGTGGTGAATTAGACATATAACCCCCTTATAATATATAAATTTAATTGTTAAGGTTTCCAACTACTAATTTATGGTTATTAAAATTGCAATTCCTAATCCTTAACTATTTATACTAATTAAGAAACTTCTTTATTAGTTTTGCCAAATTGTTTACCCCTCTAATAGTACATTTTTATCATATATTTTTTAAATTCGCCAACTATTTATTATTTTAAAAACCCACAAGCCCGCAATTATGAAGTATTTCTTAGTTTGCTTTCAAGTGTCTCAACGGTAACTGTTAATCCTAAATTTATTAATTACTTGTATTATTAAATTTCATATTATTTACATTATACCATAATTTTCTAATAAATTACATTAATATTTATCTCAAATTATTAAGCTAACAATGAGTAATCATAGAAGTGTTAATCTTATATACAATTACGCGAAATACCTTAATTACGCCAAATTATTTACCCCCCTATGCAAAAATCCCCTCAAATTCTTCATCTGAGGGAATATAAAACACAGCAATATTTAATTATTAAACCGTGAAACCCTTTGATTTCAACCTATTCCTTCACTCAAATTTTTATCCCGCAGTGCTTCCTTAAGCTTGTTAACCTTCAACTCTTGATAATAGCTAAAGGGAGTCATGCCTGTATGCTTCTTAAATATGCGGGTAAGTTGAGAAGGGCTTAGGTGAACAACTTCTGCGGTTTTTTCGACATCGAATTTCTCTAGCCAGTGATTTTCGAGATATTCCTTTGCTTTTATGACATCTGAATTACCTTGGTAGATTCTGCTTGTCAAAAAAACACTTATAATATGCATTATTTTTCCATCTTCACTGAAAACCGGGAAATTCAATATATCAGTATAGATTGACTCGATATCGTAGAAGTCGCTTCTTTTTTTGTACCATTTCCAAAAGCTCTCCAGTGGCACCCTGATATCCGAGATCAAGACAACTTCGCCCCGGAAGGTTCTGAGAATATCATCTTTGAGTCCAAATTGCTCGTTGACGAGAGGATCTGTAAGCAGGTTGTATTTTCCAATTATCTGTCTAGTGTCTAAAACATTCCACATCTTAAGCACAGCCTCATTAACGAAAATAATATCACCGTTTGATTTAAATATCTGGATTGGGATGGGCAAAAGCTCCATTACCTGAAAAAGTAGTATTTCCTCTATCTCTTGGGTTAGCCTTACAGAATATTCTGGAAAATGCGAGATACTTGTATCCTGCTGCCCTGCATTAGGGTGGTCTGTTACTTCCTTCCTGTATTGGGAAGGGGGCATCCCGAACTTTTTTCTAAAGCTCTCCGCAATACCGCCGCAGTAGTCAACTCCGCAGGAAGCAAATGCCTCACTAATGCTGAGATTCGTGTCAAGGACAGCCTCCTTGATTTTATGAAGTTTTACATCTTGATAATAACTGTATAGGGTCCTGCCAATGTATCTTTTGAACAGACG
>JAQVRY010000163.1 GCA_028700795.1 Tissierellia bacterium
TAAAATGAATAAACAAGGAGAGTATTTTATACAATTTACGGTCTTAATGGAATTATCACACTATCAACTGTTGTGTAAACGGGAGCATAAAAAATCAAGTTGACTTCTTCTTGTGTATTTTTTATATTTGAAAGGACTATTTCAATATTTTCATCTCGAGAATCCTGTGAATTTATATCTGCATAAGGGTCATCCCATATAACCTTCACACCTTCTTTTATATACTCGTTTAATTGTTCTTTATCTACAACAGCTGAAATATTTTGCAATTTTAATTTATCAGAATTAACAATTCCTTCACTTATAGTAAGCTTTATTTTTTGTGCTGCTTCCTCGATGATATGGTTTTTGTTCTCAGGTGTTCTGTAATTAAATTTCTCATTATACTCAATCCACTCAACGTTATTAATTACAAGTTCCTTATCTCCAAGACTGAAATCAAGGGGTAAAGAGTCATATTTTCCTATTGTCATTTTGGAATGTACATCATTATCCGTAATAGAAACATATGGAATAACCAATCTAATTCCATTCTCTAATTTTCTATCAAAATAAAGTGTATTCTCATGGTTATTGTCCCTACTATAAAACTTATTTCCATTCGAATCCTGAAGATAAACATCATTAAGTGGAAAAGATATGGACTTTTCTTTATCATATGACTGTGACAATAGATTGACTTCCAATCTATCCTCCACATAATTTGTTACCACTGCAATATCTGTATTGATATTTTGAACAGAAATGTAATTGTAAGTCTCAAGAGGAATTCCAGGAAGTTCGGACATAATAATAGGAATATTGACGTTATCATAAATTATTTTAAATTTGTTTGTCTCTTTTAAAAATTCATACGTACATCGAGCACTCCATTGATAATCATTATTATTTATGCTATTACTTATCATTATATCGCTTAATATTATATCTGCTTTGTTATTTTCTTCATCTACTACTGTTATATATTTATCAATTTCTTTTTCGATTTTAACATTGCCTTCCATTGTCAATGTGACAGTGTTATCTTCATTGTAAGCAGTATTAACCTTTATATAACTTTCATTATGAGACATCTCTACCGAGCCTAAAAGGCCATATACCTTATTTTCTCCATAGGTTTGAAATATTTTATTAGTACCTGGAAGATAACTTAATATTTTTTGTGCTGCATAACTTATTTGTTCATTAAAAGCTAATGAAGAAAATATAAAGATAGGCAAGATTATAGCTGCCACCCATTTTAAGTGGTTGTGTTTCTTATTTTTAATTTTAAATTGTATACTTTCTTTCATCTCATTCGTAACCATTATGTTATTCATATTATCGTCGATATAACTTTTTAAATTTTCAAGATTGTTCATAAATAATTCCTCCTATTTCATCCTTTAATAATTGCCTTGCCCTTGATAGGCGTGTATAAGCATTTGCCTCTAAAATGTCCAAGATTTGTGATATCTCCTTAACCGATAATTGCTGATAATAATACATTAAGATAATTTCCTTATATTTCTGTTTTAAATTCATTATAAAATTAAATAACTCACTTTTTTCCAACTTGTCAAATATTTCTTGATCAGAAATTTCATTTTGGATCAATTCACTATTTCCTAACTTAACTTTCCTTTTCCAAGGATTTCGCAGATAATTTTTACAGGTATTTATGCATATCCTTGTAATCCAGGTTTTTTCGGTTGATAACCTGTTAAAATTATGAAAGTTACTGTAGACTTTTAAAAATGTATCCTGGCACGCATCTTCAGCAAGTTGATAATCCTTAAGATAAAGATAGCATAGTCTCAGAATTTCAGTTCCATACTCATCAATTAAATTATTAAAGAGCTCTTCAGTCAGCATTTTTCTGCTCATTCATAATCCTCCTTTATTTTATTAGACACTTCACTGCTAAATAACCTTACAAATGAGTGTAAAAATATCGTCTGCAAAAATGCTGACGATATTTTTGAGCTATGCAAATTAGATTGTGTAATAGTAATAGATGTTATTATTTTTTGTAAACTTCTCCACGTGCCGTTTTAAATACTTTACGCACCTTTTTTCATATGAAATATTATATTTCATCATCTTTAATATTCAACTCTTTCAACAACTCTTCTTGGCTGATAAATTCGCTGCTTGATTTTAACTCATCAAGTTTTCGTTCATCTTTTGAAATATATTCTTTTTCTGATTCGTTTATTTTGCACCATATACTTTGTCTCTCTTTAAATTTTAGATACTCAGTTAAGTCAATCACTGTTTTAATATTTTCAGGTTTTAACTCGCTTTTAATAATTCTTCTATCTTTTTCGCTATAGACATTTTAACCTCCTAATTCTTTAAGATGTATCTTGTGGCTCTAGCAGAACCTTTTCTTAAAATTTTGTCCTGCTTAATAAGTGTATTTAATACCTTTGTTGCCGGGAAAGCAGAACACCCAAGAAGTTCTTCTACATCACGTCTATTTATATAATCTTTTCTTTTTAAAAGATTCATAACTTTGTCCTCATTACTCAAAATTTCTTCCCTTTTGTTCTCAACAATATAATTCTGGTTTGGTAATACGACTAAAAAAGAAGCCGGTGCGGGAGAAAATAACGGTTGTATTTTATTACCTTCATAACTTTCTATAATCCTCTGTATTCCAGTCCCATAACTTTCTATCAATTCCAAACGGTAAAAAATATTAGCAATTATCGTATTTCTAGTTTGTGATACTCCTCCCATTATATCAATAAGAGTAAGTCCTTTTACTAAACCACCAATTGACACAAATTCAATTCTATCATCAAATATATTAATTAATATACTTCCTGAATAATCATAATCTCTATGAACTATTGTGTTAAGTAGAGCTTCGCGTATAGCATACTCCGGATAGTCAAGATGATCTACTCTTTTTAAATTATCTATAGTTGAATTTTTATTATTAAAAAGATTGATATACTCATAAACCTCATCTACCTGTCTAAGTATGGAGCCGGCAAATTCCTTTCTTGTCTGAAAGTTAGTTTTTCCGGTACCGTTATAAACAGCACACTTTATTGTATGTTCACATTGATCTGAAAGTAATAGCGCTGCGTTAGTATAATAG
>JAQVRY010000164.1 GCA_028700795.1 Tissierellia bacterium
AGATATTATGTATATAGAAGAAGATAAATTACATGACGAATGTGGAGTTGTTGGGGTATATACAAACAATCCGGATATTACAAGTCAGCTTATATATTATGGATTATTTGCACTGCAGCACAGAGGTCAGGAAAGTGCAGGAATTGCCATTCATACCGGGGGAAAAATTGTATTTCATAAGGATATGGGATTGGTTGCCGATGTTCTTACACAAGATGTAATAGACAAATTAACCGGCAATATTGCAATAGGACATGACAGATATTCCACATCAGGAGAAAGTGAAAAGCAAAATGCACAACCTTTAGTAGTACGATATAGAGAAGGGTCAATAGCATTAGCTCATAACGGAAATCTGGTCAACGCAGATTCTATAAGAGAAATTCTGGAAAATGAAGGTATAATATTTCAGACTTCCACTGATACTGAAGTTGTAGCCAATTTAATTTCAAGACATTACAGGGGCAGTATAGTTAAATCCATACAAACTACAATGGAGGTTGCAAAAGGAGCATATGCACTTGTAGTTATGACAGAAAATGAACTTATCGGCGTAAGGGATAATTATGGACTTAGACCTCTTTGTTTAGGGAAAAGAGAAGACGGATATTTATTAGCTTCGGAAAGCTGCGGTATTACAGCTATGGGCGGTCAATTTATAAGAGATATTGAGCCGGGCGAAATTGTTGTTATAAATAAAGATGGGGTTAACAGCATAAAAACCACAAAATATGTTCAACAAAAATTGTGCATATTTGAACATGTATATTTTGCAAGACCGGACAGTAATTTAGATGGTGTAAATGTTTATGAGACAAGGTACAATTCAGGGAAATTATTGGCACAGGAAGCACCTGTAAAAGCAGATTTGGTATTTTCCGTACCTGACTCGGGAACCCCTGCTGCCTTGGGTTATGCAGCGGAATTAAATATTCCATATGGTCTTGGAATTATAAAAAACAGATATGCGAAAAGAACTTTTATAGAGCCTAAACAAAGCTTAAGAGAGCAGGGAGTTAAAACAAAACTCAGCATATTAAAAGAAATTGTTCAGGATAAAGTTGTAGTAATGGTTGATGACAGCATAGTGAGAGGAACTACAACCAAACAGATAGTAAGAATGGTAAAGGAAGCAGGAGCAAAAGAGGTTCATGTACGAATAGCTTCACCTCCCGTTACTTATTCATGTTTCTTCGGCATAAATACCCCTGACAGAAGCAAATTGATAGGTGCTAATAAAACAATAGAAGAAATAAAAGAACATATAGAAGCTGACAGCATACATTTTTTAAGTTTAGAAAACCTAATCAAATCAACAGGTTCAACTGCAGGCTACTGCAAGGCATGTTTAAACGGGGATTATCCCATGGAAGTACCAAATAACGGCATATAAGGAGGTATTATGGAGCAGAAACTGACTTATAAGGATTCTGGAGTAGATGTAAATTCAGGTTATGAAACGGTAAAACTTATTAAAGAATATGTTAAGAAAACACATACAAAGGGTGTGATTTCAAACATAGGTGGTTTTGGCGGAATGTTTGAAATCGACAAGGATGGATATGAAGAGCCGGTGTTAGTTTCGGGAACTGACGGTGTGGGAACAAAGCTTATGGTTGCATTTATGGCAGACAAGCATGACACTATCGGAGAGGATGCCGTCGCCATGTGTGTAAATGATATTATATGCCAAGGTGCAAAACCTTTATTTTTCTTGGATTATATAGCAACAGGAAAATTAGAGCCAAAAAAAGCAGCAAGCATTGTTAAAGGTGTATCGGAAGGCTGTATTAAGGCAGGTTGTGCGCTAATAGGAGGAGAAACTGCCGAAATGCCGGGACTTTATGGCACGGGAGAATATGATATTGCAGGATTTTGTGTTGGAATTGTCGATAAAAAGAAAATAATTGACGGCTCAAAAATAATTGAAGGGGACGTTCTAATAGGAATACCTTCAAGCGGAATTCACAGCAACGGATATTCCTTGGTTCGTAAGGTTTTTTTTAGTCACAAAAATTATGACATTCATCAATATGTTGAGGAATTAAGTAGTACCTTGGGAAAGGAATTGTTAACTCCAACAAGAATTTATTCAAAGCTGATACTTGACCTCTTATCTAAATTTGAAATAAAAGGTTTGTCAAATATTACAGGGGGAGGGTTTTACGAAAATATTCCAAGGATGTTTCCCGAAGGAATAACAGCAGATATTGACACGGCGAACATCAATGTACTGCCTATATTTAAGTTGATTCAAAAAGAAGGAAATATCGATATTGATGAAATGTATGGTACATTTAATATGGGTATAGGAATAGCAGCAGCAGTGGGAAAAGATATTGCAGACGATGTTTTGAAATACTTGAAAAGTATCGGGGAAACCCCTGTTATTATTGGAAGAACAGTTAATAGGGAAGGTGGGCTTAAAATATGCCACAGGTGAATATTGGTGTATTAATTTCAGGCTCAGGAACTAATTTGCAGTCTTTGATTGACAATATTGAGAGTGGAAGCATCAACGGAAGAATAACCGTTGTTATATCAAATAGAAAAGATGCTTATGGATTGGAAAGAGCAAGACAAAAAAACATTGCTGCCGTCTATTTAAGACAAAATAATTATGAAAGCTTTGAAAAGTTCAATGATGCTATTATTGACGAGTTAAAAAACTATGGCGTTGAATTGGTGGTATTGGCAGGATATCTAAAAATTTTAACCTCTAAGTTTATTAAAGAGTATACAAATAGAATAATGAATATTCATCCTTCTTTAATACCGGCATTTTGCGGTAAAGGATATTACGGGATTAAGGTTCACGAAGAAGTTATAAATTATGGTGCTAAATTAAGCGGTGCAACAGTACATTTTGTAGATGAAGAGGCAGATACAGGTCCAATTATCATTCAGGAAGCAGTTGAAGTATGCTATGAAGACACTGCTGATACATTGCAGCAGAAGGTACTTAAAATAGAGCATAAAATACTTCCTTTAGCTGTAAAACATTACTGCGATGGGAAAATACAAATAAGCGGAAGAAAAGTAAAAATTAAGGAGTGAAATAATGAGAGCTTTAATAAGTGTATC
>JAQVRY010000165.1 GCA_028700795.1 Tissierellia bacterium
GGCATTATTGATTCCTTAATAAAAGATGAATTATATGAGACGGATAGGGCTGTGGAATTAATAGCACAAATAAGAAAATTGAGAGATTAATTAGTATACATAATGGGACACCGAAAATGACAAAGGTTATGATTGCATTTAATATGGATTTGTTGTATAATTAAATTAATCAAATATCGGGAGCTTATGTGCTGAGAGGAAACTTAAAGTTTCGACCGTACCTGATTTGGATAATGCCAACGTAGGGAACTGTTTATGAATGTGAATGGGATATACCGGTGTTGGTATATCCCATTTTAAATGAAAGGACACAAATAAGTTATGGGGAGTTACAAAACATCAACGTTAAGTAACGGATTACTATGGTTTGGAGCAGCTGTATCTATCGCGGAAATTTTTACAGGAACATTATTTGTACCACTTGGTTTTGCAAAAGGATTTTTTGCAATAGTAATTGGACATATAATTGGCTGCATACTTTTGTACTATGCCGGAATTATAGGTGCTAAAAGTGGTAAATCAGCTATGGAATCCGTCGGATTATCGTTTGGAAACAAAGGACGGAATTATTTTGCAATCCTGAATGTATTGCAGCTTGTTGGTTGGACTGCTGTAATGATAATTCAAGGTGCAAAAGCAATGGGGATTATGTTAAATACAAATCTTGGCATGCAATCTGATTTGTTGTGGGGCGTTATTATTGGGGCTGCAATATTAGTGTGGGTTGTTATTGGACCTAAAAACTTAGAGAAAGTAAATATCTTTGCAATAGGAAGCTTATTTATTTTGACAATTTTTTTAGGAGCTACGGTTTTTAAGGGAGGTTCACAAACCATCATTTCCGGTGATTTGGGTTTTGGAGCAGCATTAGAATTGTCAGCGGCTATGCCGCTTTCATGGCTTCCGCTTATTTCTGATTACACCAAGGATGCAAAACACCCGATTGCTGCAACACGGGTAAGCGTGATTATATATTTTATAGGAAGTGCTTTCATGTATACAATTGGGTTGGGAGCTGCTATATTTACCGGCGAAAGTGATATAGCGGTCATTATGTATAAAGCCGGATTTGGTATTTTAGGAGTATTGATAATATTGTTTTCAACGGTAACAACGACTTATTTGGATGTTTATTCGGCAGGAGTAAGCTTGAATACAATTAGTGTCAGATTGCCTGAAAAACCCATGGCAATTGCAGTATGTTTTATTGGTACTGCTATTGCAATCTTAACACCTGTCGAACAATATCAAAACTTTTTATATTTGATAGGCTCGGTGTTTGCTCCAATGATTTCGGTTCTCATAGCAGACTTTTTTATACTTAAAAAAGATAATATAAAGAAATCTGTGGATGCAACAAATTTCATTATTTGGCTGATAGGATTTTTAATTTACAGGGTGCTTTTAAATATTAATTTGGCTATCGGAAGCACAATACCTGTAATGATAATAACCATATTCATATGTGTCATTGCAGATAAAGTAAGAAAGTAAGTTTCGGTATTTAATTTAATCAATTTAATATAATTGTAACAAGATGAAATATTTTATGTTAAGCATAAAAAGGGGCGCACCACCGCGGGTACGATTTCCTTTTTATGCTTTTTTATATGACCTAACCATATTTATTAAAGGTATGAGGACACACCTTCCGGTTTCAGGAAAGTCTTTGTTGGTAGGAGGAATGTCTCCAAATTAGATTTTTAGAAAAATGGATGGTAGGCCAACCGCAATAAAATCATATAAAAGAAGGAGAAAAAATGATTAAATACAAAGAAATTAATTTAAAAAAATTAGTTTTCGCTTCATTGTTGGTATGCATGGGATATGTTCTCAATACATTTGTATGGATTCCTGGAATGGCTCCATTTCAGCATTTCATTAATGTAACAGCTGCTGTATTCTTAGGACCTGCATGGGCGTTTACATGTGCATTGATAATAGGATTGTTAAGAATGATAATAAACGGCCGTACCATATTGGCACTTATCGGAGCTATTGTGGGAGCATTTTTATCAGGGATATTGTATAAGAAATTTCAAAAATTATACTGGGCGGTTATAGGAGAGGTAATTGGTACAGGTATAATAAGTGCCATTTTGTCATATCCGTTTATGAGAATGTTTTATGGATTGCCTAAGAGCTCCATATTTATGTATATACCTTTATTTGTTCCTTCATCTATTATGGGAGCGATGGTAGCGGTTTTTCTTATAAAGGCATTGAAAAAAACAAATACATTTGATAAGTTAAAAGCGCAACTTGATAAATAGACACTAAAAATGTATAATGTAGACAAATCTTAGGATAGGGAGATTAATATTGAAACAATTTAAATACAAGATTTTTGATTTAGATGGAACACTACTTGATTCAATGGGTGCGTGGCGTGATTTGGGGAAAGATTATCTTTTGCAAAAGGGTATAAATCCTCCTGATAATTTAAATGAAATCATAGCTGCTATGTCAATGCTCGAATCTGCAGCATATTTTCAAGAAGCTTTTAAAATTGAGCTAAGTGCTGAAGAAATAATTAAAGAAGTTAAAATGTTTATTGAATATAAATACAGACATGAGTTTAAATTGAAACCTTATGTAAAAGAATACCTTGAAAAGCTGGAAAATGAAAATACGGTAATGTGTATTGCTACAGCAACACCCTTGAAATTAGCAAAAGCTGCATTGGAGAGAAATGAAATCATTGATTATTTTTCATTTGTTATTAGCTGCGATGAGGTTGGAGTCGGGAAGAATAATCCGGATATATTTATTCTTGCCGCAAACAAATTAAATGCAAAACCCTCCGAAATCGCAGTTTATGAAGATGCTGATTTTGCATTGATAACAGCTAAAGAGGAAGGCTTTTACACTATCGGAGTGTATGATGATTATTTTAAAAATGAAAGAAAGGATATCGAATTAATAAGCGATATATATATCGAATCATTCAAAGAACTTTTATAATTGTATCTTCATGTTTCTTGACATGAGGAGCAATCAATGCTAAGATTATATTAACTGGATATCGGGAGCTTGTGAAGGCTGAGAGGAAACACGTGTTTCGACCGTACCTGATTCGGGT
>JAQVRY010000166.1 GCA_028700795.1 Tissierellia bacterium
AAAATAGAATATATTTTCGAGGTGAGCGTCCCCGATGATTCATACTATTCAAAATTTATAAAGGTGGAAGACCAGACTATACGCTTTTTTAAAACCTTCTATAATGCACCTGCTCCTGCAGGAACTGCCTATTTAGAAAGCAAGAACAGTTCAAGAATTGAAAACGACATAAGCATAGCTTCTCAAAAGTTTATATTAGGTGGTAATGAATCGGATGTTCCTGAAAGTATCATTATTGAAGACCTATCAAAGTCAGCGTATATAAAAACGGATATAATATTTGAGGGTAATCCTGCCAGCAGCTATGATATTAAATTCTTAGATAAAAAGGATAATGTGCTTATTGATTCATCAAGCACAGAAGTAGAGTCAAATGAATTTTCTGATACCATATTAATTAAAAACACCTTCGATATACTAGAATATGTTTCTACCTTAGACTTAGGCGAGGTAAGGAATCTGAACATGCTGATTACTGTAAAGGGTGCAGATGGGCTTGAGCTTATAAATCTTCCGACAAATTACCGTGTCAGCAGGATAAATGATATCGTTGAAATAAGCTCTTTGGAAACAGGAGGGCTTAAAAAAATAGGACAAGATGTCAGGAATTCAATTAATGGACCCTCTATGATTGATAAAGACGGCAAAGCTGATTATATTAAAACATCACTAAATTATTTAAGCGAATTTTCAGTAGATTCCGATAAGCTGCGTCTTGAAATAACTCCTACAGACAACCCTTTAGTCTTTAAAGGGGTTATAATGATGGGAGTAGGACAGATGGGCAGGTATATGAAATCCGGGGTTTACAGCGGAGATGAAAAAGCGTCTATGCTATATGACTATCTACCAAGCTATGAAACATATGACCGTGATTTCATAAGGGACAGCGAAAGATATATGGAATCTTACATGGGCGGTTATGGGTCTAATAACAAAATATATGGCGGCGGTGCCTATTTTGACTGTGAAATATTTTATGATATTGATGATGAAGAATGGAAAATTATTGTGTTAAAGTCATTCGTGCATATAGGCGGAGGATATCACTATCAAAAAATATACAATACATGGATAGGACCTGTTCCGGTAACAGCGGAGTTCTTGGCAGGAGGAGCAGGTCAACTGAACTTAAAATCGGCATCTGACGGAAGCGGTGACGGCACCACTTATATCACGGAGCTCCAGCCTTACATTTACATCAGGGGGTTTGGCGGTGTAGGTCGTGATTATAAAATTGTGAGCTTAAAGGCGGGGGTTTATGGAAAAGTATCACTCGACCAGCAGTATCTATGGCTAAAAAGCGAAAACAAAAACATTAACGGTCAAAAAATAACATTAGCAGGTGAAACAGGAATTGAATACGAAATAAAGCTTGTACTTATAAATGTTGAAGGTACATATAAAATAGGAGAAGGAAGCAAATCTTGGACATTTAATGACTACAACAACATAAGAAAACAATATGAGCTAATGGGATTAAGGAGTGTCGGCTTTAACCTTAATGATGAAACAGACAACAGAAAAGCAACCTTTGAAGACAGGTCATATTTAGCCCATGAAAGAAGCTGGAATTTGTTCATGGCAAGAAGGGCTTTTGCAGGCGGTACTAATATTATTCAAACAAATGCATATCCTTATTCAAATCCGGTACTTAGCACTGATGGTGAAATGATGGTATATATATCAGATATGGACAGTACTGAATTAAATGAAGCTTCCGCGTGTTTTTCGCTAAAATCAGATGGAGTATTCCCTGAAGGAACACCAATTAATTCTTCCGACTATGCGGATTTAGATGCAGTGATTGATGGTACTGCTGATAATGCAGCAGTTGCTTGGACACGGGTTATAACAGATATGGAACTAAGCCCAGGCAGCAAAGCTACAAATGAAGATATACTACATATGATGTCAGGAACGGAAATCATGGCTGGTATATACGATGATTCAAAATTCATTACAAAACGTTTGACTGAAAATTCAATGGCTGATATGTCTCCCGTAGTTGCTGCAAACGGAAATAAAGCCATAGTAGCATGGCGAAGCTTCGATGCAGGAGTAGATTCGGGCAGTGAAGACGAGACTGAAAGTCATTTGAGCATTGAAAACAGAGATAATATAATGTACCGCATATATAACGGCAGTGAATGGAGCGAGGAAAAATACCTGTATGACGGAAGTATTGACAACATAAATAGCTATAATATAAAGATGCTTTCAAATGGAACTTCAGCAGTAACATATGAGGTAACAATTGGCGACACTGACAATACAGAAATATATTGTGCCATAATTAATGTGTCCGGTGATATATTGAAAAATATAAGATTAACTAACAGTCTGCAAAGAGATGAAGCGCCACAAATAACATCTGCAAAATTCCCCGATGGCAAGGAACGCTTTGTTATAGGGTGGAACTCAATTAAAGAAACAGGAATTGAAGATATATTCAAGAAAAACATAATCAGAGTAGCAGCTATTGATGACATAGGGAATATTTATCCTCAGCTTGATGCTGAAATTGAAGGCTCTGATACAGTAGACTACAGCAGTTTCAAATTCACAAAGGGCTCAGAAAATTTAAAGGATTTGTCAGTTGTTTGGGCTCAACCGGAATTTGATTCGGAAAATAATTACAGCCATTCATTATGGGGGAGAGAATTTTTACCTAAAGGCGACAGTTTTATAATTTCTCCTGAAATCAGACTTTTAGAACTTGATAATAATATTTCGGTTGATTTTTACGATGCATATGTTGATGATACGGGAAAAATCAATTTTATTCTTCAAACAACTGATTATAATACAGACCAAAGACTCAGCAATATAATTTATGGACAGTCAGAATATTCAAACAAACTGTCTCTTGAACAAATTTATTATTCTCCAAATGATGTAATTCCAGGCAATGAAATGCCCTTTATGTTTCGACTATATAACAAAGGAATTGTACCAATAGATAATGTAAGTATTGAATTTGGAGGAATAATTCACAAGTTTGGAGACAGCGATTATATCATACCCGGACAGTACAAAGATATCAATATATTATACACGGTTCCAGAGACAATTGTAGAC
>JAQVRY010000167.1:0-1237 GCA_028700795.1 Tissierellia bacterium
GGATTACCTGTATTTGTTGTTTCATTTTCGCCGTCTGTTGCATAATAAATATAACCTTGGGGCAAATTTAGCTCACTGATTGTTTTTTCGTAGTTTGCCAGGTCTGAACTTATTATTGATTCTTTTATTTCTTGGATTTCCTGCTGTTTATCGATGAAAAATAATTCTTTAGTTTCAGAACTGTCCTCATAATTATTTTCGGCAATATAGTTATTATATAAATTGGTGAGCTTCCAATTATCATTAATTCCTATGTTTTCAATGGTTCCTCCGCTTAAAATGTATTCTTCATTTTTATATACTCTCATTATAAATTCAAGACGATTTACTGCATACCTAAGGTCATTGCTTATGGTGTCACTTTCTAAATAGTTTTTAACCGCAATACTCTCATAATTTTCGACCTTTAAATAAACATTAAGAGCTGAAGAAACCCCTATCATAAGAAAAACTATTAACAGCAAAAAAGCTGATAGTTTTGTAATATATTTCTTTTTAAATATCTTCCACTTTATAACCAACACCCCACACCACCTTAAGGTACCTTGGATTTTTAGGTTCAATTTCTATTTTCTCTCTTATTCGTCTTATGTGGACAGCCACTGTATTTTCCGGATTAAAAGAAGGCTCGTTCCATACATTTTCATATATTTCATCTATAGAATATACTGTTCCTTTGTTTTTAGTTAACAAAAGCAATATTTTGTATTCAACGGGAGTAAGCTTTACTAATTCCCCGTCTATGGTTACTTCTTTTCTTCCATCGTCAATCATCAGGCTTCCCGTTGTATACAGGTCAGTTTTTTCCATGTCCAAAGCTCCACCTAATGCTGTGTATCTTCTAAGATGTGATTTCACCCTTGCAATAAGCTCCAACGGATTGAATGGTTTTGTTATATAATCATCTGCTCCCATATTAAGCCCCAATATTATGTCAGTTTCTTCAGATTTTGCTGACAGCATAATAACAGGGATGTTTTTAATTTCTCTTATTTTTGTTGTAGCAGTAATGCCGTCCATTTCCGGCATCATTATATCCATTATTATTAAATGCACTTCGTTTTTTTCAACAGTTTCAATTGCCTGCTTTCCTGAATAGCATTTTAAAATATTATATCCTTCGCTTTTTAAATAGGCTTCAATTGCATCCACAATTTCTCTGTCATCGTCGCAAACTAATATGTTGTTCATGTTACCTCCTAAATTATTCAAGGTATGGGGACACACCTCTATTTTA
>JAQVRY010000167.1:1337-3077 GCA_028700795.1 Tissierellia bacterium
TTACTTATCGAGTTATTATCTTATCACATTATTCTTAAAATATAATTAAAAAAGCGGGGTAATATCCCCGCAACTGACTTTCTTCCTTTTAAGGTGTGTCTCCATACCTCTTAAGTCCGTTTCGAACTGCATCTATTACGGAATCTTCCAAGTCAATTCTGTAATTCCTTGATACTGTTTTTTCTTCCTTAGTCATGTCATAGTCCTGACCATTCCATAAAACTGCTAATTTTATACGGTCATATTTACCAATCGTGTTAAACATATCTTCAAACCATTGAGCTTTATCTCCTCCAGCAGAAGCACAGCTGAATTCAGTTATCATCATGGGATGAGTAAATCTATCAAGATAGTCGAAATAAAAATGGTCATACGCTTCGGAGAAACTTCTCCAAGTTTCACCTTTATAGTAGTTGCCTGTATTGTATGATGTCAAGCCTACAATATCAACATATTCATTGCCGGGATAATAGCACAAATAGTTATTGTAGGAAAAGTCAGGGAATGATTTTTCATTAGGATTCCACACCCATATAAGATTATCCACACCATTCTCTTCAAATTTATTATAAATATATTTCCAGCAATCTATGAATAAATCTGTATCCTTGCCTACTTTATGAGAGCAGTATAAAACCCATTCGCCGTTCATTTCATTGTTTAATCTGAACAACACGGGATAGTCATATTCATTAAAGCTTTGAGCTAAATTATATAGATATTCATCGTACTTTCCTTCCAATATGTCTAGAGTTATATCTTTTTCCCTTCCATTTATTATGTCAGTTGTATATAAGCCGTATTCCACAACCTTTCCTAATTCCTTTGCTTTATTCATATAATCTGTCTTATATGGCAGAGAAAAATTGTTATACAGCAATGCTACCGGGAAGTTATACTCCAACATTTTTTCTATTTGCTGAAGCCTGGATTTATCAAAAGGAAATGAAGGTTCGAAAATACCGAAATGTGCTTTTTCATTGTTAATGAAGTATTTATCTAAAAAGTTTCTGGTTTTTTCATCAAAATTCTTCGGCTCAGGATGAAAAACAGCATCATTTTTCAAGGTTTCAGTCTTAGCCGTAAATTTAAATTCCGGCATAATATCATTAATGTTCAAAGGAGTTGATGATTTCATAAATACAGTTATGGATTCATATGTATTTTTTACAAATGTAATTGTTCCGTAATAATTCCTGTCCGATTCGTTGGTTTTTACCTTTCTTCTTTCGAACAATGTTATATGCCCTGATAGTTCGTCAAAACTATAATTGTATTCATTTGTAATTGTAAATTCATTGTTTTTTAATATGCCTCTGTTGCCATAGTTACGAAGTGTAGTATGGGAATTTATCGTATTGTAAAAATTATCATAGAAAACTTCCACTACCAAGTCATCTGATTCAAATCGGCTTTTTACGCTTACTATATCTTCATTAAGCGTAAGATTGTTTGGAATTATTATTTCATATCCATAAGCATTATTTCTATACTTATTGTACTTGGGAGAATATATTGTTAACTCTGTACTTTTATCGATTTCCGGAAGTTGCGGGTTCTCCGAATATGGCAAATCTTTTGTGTCAGCAGGTTCTTGAAATTCAATTACATTTGCAAATGTATCCTCCGCATTGACAGGTGTAAATGTAAGTGCGAAAATTAATCCAATTAATATTTCTCTCATGTAATTCTCCTTTAGTAGTTGTAATGAAACGGGGTTAGGGCATCTCGCAGTGAAAT
>JAQVRY010000168.1 GCA_028700795.1 Tissierellia bacterium
CCAGCCATGCTTGGTTAAATATACAAGGTTTTCAAAGCCTATATCATAAAGCAACTTAAACATATCATCAAATTTACACGCAATGTCATCTCTATTGTGTGCATCAGAACTTACTATAATAGGAATATTTCTATCTTTTATCATTTCTAATATAAAAGTCGAGGGATATTGATCTTTAATGGATTTTCTTGCAATTCCACCGGTATTTATTTCTATTGCCGAAGAAGTTTTTTCTATTACATTAAGGCAATTTTCCACAGCTTTTATGTACCAGTCTTCACTTTCGTCAAATAAAATGTTATCTTTGTTATTTTTTTTAATCAAGTCGAAATGACCAATTATTGGAGGCTGATATTTCTCAGCCATTTCAGTTAGAGCTTCATAATATGTTTCAACTGCTTTTTTTGAATTTCCTTGAAAACTTTCATTTATGCCACGCATCACTACATCGATATCGAAATCATCGACTGCCCACAATTCTCCATTATTTAAAGTTCCTAAATAATGAACGGAACCTATGTAATAATCAAGTCGCTTTGAAAGCTCCATACATTCATCTGTAAAGCCAATACCGGGAAAATATTCAAGCTCCATACCCAATAGAATTTCAATTTTATCCATGTATTTTACTTTCAAACTATTTATAACTTCTATATATTCCTCTATTTTATCACGCTTTATGTTCCAATAAGTTTCTTTCTCTACAGGCCCATGTGATGAAAAACCCAATGAATTAAAATTATTATTAATTGCTCCCAATACCATTTCTTCAGGTGTGTTTTTTCCATCACAGAAAATAGTGTGAGTATGTAAATTAGTTAAATGCATAATTGTATTTTTCCTTTCAATTGCTAAACAAAATACCCGGCTGGTAAATAACCTATCCTTCAGTGCCAAACATTTTATATATCAATTATACCTAATATTTGAATTTTCAGCAATATCAAAGTTACAGTTCACACCCAATGGGTGTTATCCTGAGAAGTTTTTTTACTATATTAATTTTATTGAAATTACATTCTGTCATGATATAATAAATATAATATTAAAAAGTATTGATTCGGTTTAAAGGTAAGAATATATAAAGAAACAACGTTGCCACATAAACAGAAAACAAGCAAATATAAAATGAAAACGAGGTGGAAAAAATGTTACAAGAAAAACGATTTGCTGTATTAATAGATGCAGATAATGTTTCAGCAAAATATATTAAATACATATTAGATGAAGTTTCTAATTATGGTGTAGCTACATACAAAAGAATATATGGTGATTGGACAAAGCCTAACGCAGTATCTTGGAAAGATGTATTGTTAGAATACTCAGTAACTCCAATTCAACAATACAGTTATACAGTAGGGAAAAATGCAACAGATTCAGCTATGATAATCGATGCTATGGATATACTTTATTCAGGTAATCTTGAAGGATTTTGTATAGTATCAAGCGACAGCGATTTTACCAAATTATCTTCAAGACTTAGGGAATCTGGAATGCTTGTAGTTGGAATGGGGGAAAGGAAAACTCCAAAACCATTTATAGCGTCATGCAATCAATTTAAATATTTAGATGTTTTAGCTGTAACTGAAAAGAAAAGCATTGAAACAGAAACAAATAAAGATATTGAAATTGATAGTAAAGTTAACAATACATTTTTTGATAATGACTTAGATACTACATCTAATTCAAAATTAGAAAAAAGCGAAACTTCGAAAAGTATGACAGACTTATCTACAATTAAATCAGCAATAATAAAAATTATGAATGAAGCAGATAATGATGACCAAAATATGCACATGGGTGAGCTTGGAAGTAAATTAGTAAAAAGATATCCGGATTTTGATGTTAGAAATTATGGGTATACAAAACTATCTAAATTTTTAAAGAAATTTGATTTCTTAGAAATTAATACTAAGGTAGAGGATGGAGGAACTTCAATGTGGGTTTCTGCAAAAACAAACGACCAGAATGCAAGCAATCCAATAGTCACAAATACTAATACAAATACTAAGACTATAGCTCAAAAAACACGCAAGAAGTTTTATAGGAAAAATAAAAAATGAGACTGAGGCACCAAACTGAAACTGCGCAGCAATTAAAAAGGAGTAGAAATCTATGAAATATTTATTGAAACCATTTAATAATGGAAAAATAAATTTGAAAAACAGACTAATATTGCCGCCAATGGCTACTGCAAAGTCATATATCAATGGTAGGATAAACCAAGATATACTTGATTATTATGATGAAAAATCAAAAGGCGGATACATATCACTGATAATAATTGAACACAGCTATATTTCAGAGGACGGGAAGGCTTCTAAAAACCAGATTTCCATCGCTGAAGACAGTGTTATAGATGATTTAAAAAAACTATCTGATATTATACATAAGAATGGTTCTAAAACAGTAATGCAAATTAATCATGCAGGAAGTCGAGCTTTAAAAGAAGGTAATAATAACCTTAGAGGACCATCAACAGACAAGGATGATATTAAAGAGATTGTCAATAATTTTAGGAAGGCTGCAATTCGTGTAAAACAAGCAGGATTTGACGGTGTCGAAATACATTCTGCTCACAATTATCTATTGAATCAGTTTTTATCCCCTATAACTAATAAGAGAAATGATGAGTATGGCGGAAATATACAAGGCAGAATTAAAATTCATCTAAAAGTTATTAAGGCAGTAAGAGAGGCTGTTGGAGAAGAATTTCCAGTATTGCTTCGTCTTGGTGCTACAGACGATAATGATGAAGGATTAACATTGGAGGATGCAGTCGAAGCAGCAATAAGTTTTGAAAAAGCCGGAGTGAATATGATTGATATTTCAGGCGGAATGTGTGGGTATCTACCTCATAACAGCAATGAGCAAGGATATTTCTCAAAGCAATCTGAAGAAATTAAAAAAGCCGTTAAAATCCCTGTAATGTTAACAGGTGGAATAACGACCCCTGATAGTGCTGAAAGACTTATAGCGTATGGAAAAGCAGATTTTATTGGTGTAGGCAGAGCTATATTGAAAGATTCTTTGTGGGCGAAAAGTGCAATAGAACTCCCATAGGTGAATGGTGCC
>JAQVRY010000169.1 GCA_028700795.1 Tissierellia bacterium
ATACCAAAACCATGGCTATAAGCAGAAGAACTATGCAGAAACACAGCATAAAATTTTGCAGCTTGTCAAGAAAAACTAATTGACAAGCTTATTTTCATATGTTATACTTTATTTTCAATGTAAGGATAATGGTGATTTTATGCCCTATAGATTAGATTCTGACGTTATTCAAAGAATCTTGGATCAAAATAATATTGTAGACATAATAGAAGAATATTTGCCTTTAAAAAAAGCAGGTGCAAATTACAGCACGAACTGTCCTTTTCATAAAGAAAAAACACCTTCATTTATAGTTTCTCCTGATAAGCAAATGTTTCATTGCTTCGGCTGTGGTGAAAGCGGAGACGGTATCAGTTTTTTGACAAAATATAAAAATTATACTTTTGTTGAAGCAGCTGAGTATTTAGCAAACAGAGCAGGTATTGTCTTGGAAGAAATTAACTCATCAAAAATAAACATTAATAAACAAACAGTAGATATGCTTTACAAAATCAATAGAGATACTGCTGCTTATTTTTACAAAAATTTAAGGAAGTATCCTCATGTAATTGAATATTTATCTTCCAGAAATATTAAATCAAATGTAATAAAATTGTTTGGAATTGGATATGCTAATGGCGAATGGGATAATTTGTTAAATTATCTAAAAAATGAAGGTTATAGTGAAGAAGACATTTTAAAAACCGGACTAATTATTAAAAATAAAAATAATAATACATATTATGACCGATTTAGAAACAGAGTAATTTTCCCAATATTTGATGTTAATAAAAGAATTATAGGTTTTGGAGGAAGAGTAATAGATGACTCTATGCCGAAATATCTTAATTCTCCGGAAAGCCTTATTTTTAATAAGGGATATAATTTATACGGAATTCATTTAGCAAGAGAAAGTGTAAGAAATAACAGCTTTATTTTGGTTGAAGGGTACATGGATGTAATCAAGATGCATGTTCATGGATATACCACAGCAGTTGCAGCGTTAGGCACTTCTTTTACGGAAAACCAAGTAAAACTGTTAAAAAGATACTCTAAAAGTTTCTATATAGCATTTGATTCGGATGAAGCAGGTCAAAAGGCTTCTTTAAAGGCGATTAATATGCTTAAGAAGAACAACCTGAAAGCAAAAATTATAATAATGAAAGATGCCAAGGACCCGGATGAATATTTAAATAAATTTGGCAAAGCAAGTTTCGACAAATTAATAGAAAATTCATTAGATTATTATAGCTTTTTAGAATTGCATTTCAAAGAAATGCTTGAAAATTCTAACAAAGTTGAATATATAAACAATTTTTTTGACAATATAGTAAATGTAAACAGCGAAATAGAAAGAGAATTGATTTTCGACAAATTATCTAGTAAAGTAGGTGTTTCAAAAGAGTCTATAATTAGAGAGTACAATAAGAGAAGTACTAAACAAAAGACTTTGATTAAGACTGCAAAACCTGCGGTTAAACCTCAGGTTACAAAAATTACTACATGCCATGAAGAAGAGCTAATTAAACTGATACTTTTAAACAATGATTTTGCACTCAAGCTAAGTGAGATAGTAAATGAAGATACCTTTAAGGACTTAAAATACTATAATATAATAAAACAGCTGTATGAATGCAGAATTAATGATATAAGTATTGACAGTGATAGCTTACATAAAATTACAAAGGACGACATGAATGTAAACTTGCAGTTTGACAATGTTGATTATGATAATTTAGAGGCTTTATTCAAAGATTGTATGAAAAGACTTAAATTAAAATATTATGATGAAAAGAGAAATATATTGAGAAACAGTATAAAACAATCTGATAATTCAAACAGTAAGGAAATTATTACGAATGAAATATTTTGCCTCGCTAAAAAGATTAAATCAACTAAGGAGGAGGTCAACTGACAATGGGTGAAAATAAAAATATATCAGTAGTTTCAGAAGAGGAATATGTAAAAAGTGCTGAAATGTTACAAAAAATAGACTCCATAAAGAATAAATTAATTGAAAAAGGCAAGCGGAACGGTTTTATAACATATAAAGAAGTTTTAAGGTCATTTGAAAAGTTAGATATTAATCCTGAATTTATAGATGATTTTTATAAGCAAGCGGAAGACAACGATCTTGAAATATTAGGATTTCAAGATGATATGATACCTGAAAAGGTCGAAGAAGAAGATGAAGCTGAATCAAAAGAAAAGGTGGATTATTTTGTAAGCCAATCTGACGATGATATCCTTAAAGGTGTCAATATTGATGATCCTGTAAGAATGTATCTTAAAGAAATTGGAAAGGTTTCCTTATTGACCGCTAAAGAAGAAGTTGAATTGGCCAAAAGAATGGAAGCCGGTGATGAAGAAGCTAAGAAGCAGTTAGCTGAAGCCAACTTACGATTAGTAGTAAGCATTGCAAAAAGATATGTGGGAAGAGGTATGCTTTTTCTTGATTTAATTCAGGAAGGCAATCTGGGACTAATAAAAGCAGTGGAAAAATTCGATTATACAAAAGGTTTTAAATTCAGTACATATGCAACTTGGTGGATACGTCAGGCTATAACCAGAGCAATTGCAGACCAGGCAAGAACAATAAGAATACCTGTTCACATGGTTGAAACCATAAATAAGTTAATCAGAATCAAAAGACAACTATTACAGGAATTGGGAAGAGACCCCACGCCTGAAGAAATAGCATTGGAAATGGAAATGGAGCCTGAAAAAGTAAGGGAAATACTTAAAATTGCACAGGAGCCAGTATCATTGGAAACTCCTATTGGAGAAGAAGAAGATAGCCATCTTGGAGATTTCATTCCTGATGATGAAGTTCAAGCTCCTTCAGACGTTGCAACATTTACTCTGTTGAGGGAGCAGTTGTCAAATGTGCTGCATACTTTAACAGACAGAGAGCAAAAGGTATTAAGGCTTCGTTTCGGTTTGGATGATGGAAGAGCAAGAACTCTTGAAGAGGTCGGTAAAGAGTTTGATGTTACGAGAGAAAGAATACGCCAAATAGAAGCTAAAGCGCTGAGAAAACTCAGACATCCAAGCAGAAGTAAAAAATTAAAGGATTATCTTGAATA
>JAQVRY010000170.1 GCA_028700795.1 Tissierellia bacterium
CAAGAATATATAAGAAAAGTATATACAATTGCATTTAGACTTACAGGAGACGAAACTTCAGCTGAGGACGTTGCAGCTCTTGCGATTAACAGAAATGCAAATATTATAAAAGAAAATATTGATTCAAGTACTTTACATATTACTACAAAAGAAGTTTGTGGCATATTTCTTATGGAGTATGATAAATACAGCAGCGAATCATTTTACAATAAAAACAATACACTTATACAAAATAAATTGATGACTTTAGAACCGTTGAGCAGGACAGCAGTGGTATGGAAGGACATAATGGGATATAAAATAAAGGATTTAGCAATGATATCAAATTGTACAAAATCAGAGCTTTATAAGAAGCTAAACAACGCCAGGAAAAACCTCATCCAGACAGCAAGAACTCATACGGAGGGAGAAATAAATGAAATATAAATGTCTAATATTAGACCATGATGATACGGCTGTTAAAAGCACACCGAATATACATTATCCTTCCTTTATAGAGGCGTTAAAATCATTAAGACCTGATATTGAACTAAGCCTTAATGATTTTATTAATTATTGTTTTAATCCCGGATTTACAGGACTTTGCAAGGACGTATTGAAATTCAGTGACACAGAACAGCAATATCAATATAAGATTTGGAAGTCCTATGTTAAAGAAAACTCTCCGGACTTTTATCTCGGTTTTCCTGAACTAATAATGGAGTATAAAAGCGCAGGCGGAATAATATGTGTTGTATCACATTCTGAAAGCGAGCAAATAATTAGAGATTATACTCTGCATTGTGGGTTTAAACCTGATTTAATTTTTGGGTGGGAACTTGATGAGCATCAGAGAAAACCTAATTCTTATCCAATTATTGAAATTATGAAAAGGTTTAATTTAAATAATACGGAAATGCTGATGTTGGACGATTCAAAATTAGGGCTAATTATGGCAAGAAACTGCAATGTTGAATTTGCAGCAGCAGGATGGTCTCATGCGATTCCTGAAATAGAAAATTACATGAGGTCAAACTCTGATTATTACTTCTCAAAAGTTGATGAATTCAAAAACTTCATCCGGGATAACATGTGAAAGATTAGCCTAATGAGAAGTCCACACTTTTAGGTTATACCCGGGATTTTTTAACCTTGATAGGAAAAACCTTATTTGATATACTAATTATATCAACATATTTTTTATTGTGCTATAAAGAAAGGTGGAAATAAAATCATGGCTAATGAAAAATTATTACTCTCAAACCTTAGCACCATTGAAGCAGAAATAATTATCGCAAAACTGAAATCATATGGAATACCTGTGTTAAAAAAAACAAAAGGCACCGGAGAACTTATGGAAATATATACAGGTGCAAACATGTATGGAATAGATATATATGTTCCTGAAGACACGATTGATTTAGCTGAAGAATTACTAAAACCGGAAGATGAACAAGAGTAAAGTAATGAGAGGTAAAAGATGGAGAAAGGATATATTCACATATACACAGGTAATGGAAAGGGAAAAACAACTGCTGCTTTTGGTCTTGCCATAAGGGCTGCCTTGTCAGGCAAAAAAGTTTTTATAGGGCAGTTTGTAAAGGATATGAAGTATAATGAAACTAAAATAGAAAATTATTTAGATAATATTGAAATAAAACAACTTGGAAGAGGCTGCTTCATATATGAAAACCCTGAAGAAATCGACAAAGAAACAGCTAAAAAAGGTTTGGAAGAATGCAGCATTTTGTTAGCAAGCGGAGAATATGACTTAATAATTCTTGATGAAATAAACATTGCACTTTATTACAAGCTGTTTGAAGTGTCTGATGTAGTCAGTGCATTAAAGAATAAGGCTGAGAATACGGAAGTTGTGCTGACCGGGAGATATGCACCTGAGGAGCTGATTAAGATGGCTGATTTAGTAACTGAGATGGTTGAAATAAAGCACTATTACACTCAGGGAGTTTTGTCGAGGAACGGAATAGACTGCTGATTTTATATCTGATTACGACCCCCCTGTTCTATATATTTCAATTTATACCGCTCATAAGTGCCAGCAATGTACTTTTTTGTAGCTAAATGCTCAAAATTTCAAGTTTTGTGTGTTTTTTTTCTATATATTCCCGAATATCCACACAAAACTTGAAATTTTGAGCAGATTTTGATTAAATATCATCCTTTTTAAAATTTTTTTCACACAAAACTTGAAATTTTGAGCAATTCAAAGCCTACGTATCCAGCATTTTTACGCATACTGCCGTTACCAAAATCCCAAAGAACCATCCCAAAACCCCAAAACCTTAAAACTTCCAAAAAATAAATTAAATAATAACTTTAGTATTGACTTTAACAAAGTTAAAGACTATAATTAACTTTATTAAAGGAGGGAGCTGTTATGTCTATAGAAATCGTTCCTGAGTGGATGGTAAATTTAGATGATGAAGATGTATCGTTTATTAAAAGATTTATTATGTCATCAGGTTCTTTGAAAGAAGTTGCTAATCAGTATGGTGTTACATACCCTACAGTCAGGCTAAGGCTTGACCGACTGATACAGAAAATTCAAATAAGTGAAGATAATGCTTCCGAGCCATATATTGCTTTGATTAAAAGGCTTGCTATAAATGAAAAGGTAGACTTTGATACTGCAAAAATATTAATATCAGAATATAAAAAGATAAGTAAGAAAGAAAAGTAAAATAGGCACAGACAGAGTGAAACTGATAAAATTAATATTCAAGATTTGATATAATTTTGGCAATGAAGGAGGATAAAAAAAATGAGTTTAATAAGTACGATAATTGCTATAACAGTAGTTATGATAATTCCGTTAATTTTATTTTATATAGAATATAGGTTAGCAAAACAACAAAGCAAATTAGCCATTATATTACCAACAATTGTGCTGTGTTTTGCAATAATAATGCCGATTAATGTGTTAACAAGTATAATTATGTTTGTTATTAATTATGTAGTCAATTATATGCGAAAAGAAAAATCAGACAAAATGTCTGAAATTGACAAGATGAATATTCAGGATTTAGAATAAGATGGATAAAGAAACGTCCCC
>JAQVRY010000171.1 GCA_028700795.1 Tissierellia bacterium
TGAAGCTTAAATCATTTTTTACAACAATACCGGTCCATAAGAGGAAGCTGCCACCATAAAATAATAATGCCAAGAGCATTTTAGTGCTTATATTGAAGAAAAAAGCTCCTTCATTTATTCCAAACTCTATAGGCTGTCCGGATAGTTTCATAAGGAAAAGCCCAAACACCGTAAAAAATATGTAAGCTATAAAATTTTTCAAATTATCCTCCTTTTTTAATCCTGAATTTCATTTAAATCTATTGAACAAGCTAATGCCAAAAATGGGAACAGAAGAAATATAAACCATAGATATCTGTAATCCTGAGCAGGCATAGTCAGAAATACTATGACTGCATTGCATACTACAGGAATAAACAAGCTTATTCGTCTGTCCTTTTTAAGTAGCAAATACAAAAACAAAATAATCTCCAATGAAAGATAAAAACCTGTACGCCAAACCAATGTATTTAATAAATAGTTTTCATACATGGTATATCTTGCATATTCCGTTATAATATCAGTAAATTTGTTTTCTTTTCTTTGCACACCGAACTCATCAATCATTTCCTGTTGTATAGCAGTGGTATAGGCATTGTTATAGCTGTACCTGTCATATGCAACAGACCACATAGTTACTGTAAGATTAAATTTATCTCCAAGTATGACGCCGGGATGAGCTGCAAATGCTTCAATGTACATTTTTATTGCATCCTTTGTCCTTATTTTTGAAAGATTGTTTAAAAATTTAGGTGTATTGGTTGAAGTTGTATCTGCCAAATATGGATTGTAATACTCTCGCATCTGGTCAGGTGTACATACTGTCTCAATTAATTTTCGGCTTCTTTTATTTAGGTCATCTTCTCCTCCATAAACATAAATTGCGCTGTAGCCTTGGTATATGGCTCTTAGCTTCATGCCGGGAGGATTAGGTACTGCATTCAGTTGTTTTGGAACTAATGTATTTACCGTAATAAATACAGCGAAAATAAATGCTGTGGTTATGAAGTAATTTCTTTTTTGAATACTGGTGGTGCTTTTAAGCACAAATACAAAAGTGTATAGGAGCATAACTATAAATACTAAAATCCCGTTGAAACGAAACAAGGATATAATCAGCATGCAGACGGCAAATTCTACAGCATTTATTGTTTTCCCGAAATAATTATCATCAAAGCATATTTTCGAAAGTATCAGCGTTCCCCAAACAAGACCTACCGTGAAGGGTATATCCTTCCATTGAGTTACAACATTTATTCCCACAGAAGGGAGGGCAGTAATGATTATTGCAGATAAATAAATTATCTGCCACCTAATATTCTTATCCAAAAGAAATTTATAGAAGGCAGACGTTACTCCTGAATAAAAAACAATTTGAAAGATTGTAATAACCGCATAATTGTTCCAAATTTCTAAAAGCAGTCCTATGAACAATGTATGTCCTATAGGATGCCAGGTATTAAAGGGGATGATTCCTTTAAGCTGACTTACCTGATTATAGGTATCATATGACATGTTGCCCGGATTTAATGCATAAAAGCATACACACAGAATAGCT
Organism: Tissierellia bacterium; assembly: GCA_028700795.1. Taxonomy (GTDB): domain Bacteria; phylum Bacillota; class Clostridia; order Tissierellales; family Sedimentibacteraceae; genus Sedimentibacter. The sequence goes on from JAQVRY010000171.1 coordinate 1,538, forward strand.
GCCTGAATCACAAACAAAGTAATGTAATGGTATTTATAATCCCCTTTACTTTCAGCATTTACCAAATCCTTTTTTATTATGGTAAAGATTATCATGGAAAATACCACGTATATAATAACAAATACACTAATCAATAAAAAATATCCTATATTATCAACAGTCATCCAATATCCTGATTCTTCGTACAGAAATGATTTTCCAAAATACATAAAGCTGACAGATAAACCCGTTAATACCGTTAGAATAAAAACGATAGATGGTTTAAAGCTTGACCTTTGAAAAAATGATGTTTTATTTTTTTTCAGCCACATAATTGATAAAAATGAAGCGGCAATAAATAATGCCCAGATTAAATAATCCCTTTGAATCAGCTGGTGCTTCCAATTGAAATAAAATGAAGAATAAATCAAAATATTGGAATATATAATCCATAATATACAACCAAAAATTCTATTTGTTGTTTTCATCATTGTTGTTATCCATGTTTTCATTATTTTCTATAAGCATAATTTCCCGAAGCATTTTGTAGCCGCCGGAAATCTCGTTATTTACTCCTATTATCCCTTTTTTAAGCAAAGCAATTTCCTGTGCCATTCTGATAGATTGCTTTTTTGATTCAGACATTGAAAATGATAATTTTATAATATTGTTGACAAGAATTCCTATTGCAATAAAAAATATCGCATTGGTTGGCTCCTTAATTCCTAATAATATAGCAATTTTATCAATTAAATTGGGGAAAACCGCCAATATTATAATAGTAATGAAGGTAAAAAACCAAGGTATTGAAAATTTTACAAAGTATTTTTGTTTTCGTATTTTTTCGAATAGATAAATAATGATGCCTATAGATAATGCAATAATCCATATTTTTGTTAATAAATTCATAGCATACCTCTTTTCTTCTTTTATAAACTTTTGAAATAGTCAACAAGGATAGAAAAACTTACTTTAAACATGTAATATATTGACTGTATCCTATCAATAGATGAGCTTCCATTTGCTCTGGCCTGCATGGTTACCGGCACTTCAGTAACTTTAAACTTCTTTCGCATGCAAAAGGCAATAGTTTCAGGTTCCGGATAGTCATAGGGATAATATTCGCTGAAAGCTGTCATAAGTCTCTTACTTACCATTCTAAATCCTGAGGTAACGTCCTTTATTTCCTGCTTATGAAGTATTTTTATCAATTTTGACAAAATCCTAATACCAACTCTTCTGAGGGCTGTGGACTGGAATCCGTTTTTATCCAAATATCTTGAACCTATAACCATGTCGCTTCCTGTTTCAACCAATTCCTTATACATTCTATCAAGATATTTTGCTTCATGCTGCCCGTCTCCGTCAAATTGCACTGCAATATCATAACCGTTTTCCAATGCATATATGAATCCTGTCTGAACACATGCACCTATGCCCAAGTTAACAGGCAGGTTCAATACATTAAGATTATTTTCATAACACAAAGAAATAGTGTCATC
>JAQVRY010000045.1:0-5158 GCA_028700795.1 Tissierellia bacterium
GTTTCTGACGGCTGTTATGCAGATTTTTATCTTGAAAATAACGGCTCAGTATATCTGAAAGGAAATTATTTTTATCGCTATGCAACAGGTAAGGTCAATTATGCACTTGGGGATATGAGTTTTTCAGGTGACGAAAACAATATAAGCTTTAAATTCGATGCATATGACAATCAAAAAAAGGTATGGGGAGCCTTTACAGGATATAAATAAGATTATTTACAGTGCCAAATAAAAGGGAGTGAAGTAAGTGGAATCTATTAATAAAATACGTAATTATTATGCTCTACTTTTTGCAATTGCTGCTTTTTTGACACTATGGTTTGCTTTGCAGCTTATTTATCAGGCAGCCTTTATCTTTGGGAATATAAGTATTGTGCTTCTCGTTTATGTGATTAAACAAAGCCGCCTTCTTTACGATACTAAGCTCATTTGTGATAATTGCATTTTCAAAGTGCCGTCAGCAACTGTCTCTACATCAAACAGTGAAGTAAAAACTGCAGTGGAGGAAATAGTGGTGTCAACTTTTGGACTCATTGTAGGAAACAAACTTTACAAATGGGGTTACCACGGAGCATATGGCGTAAAATTGAAAAATATTGAGATTGATCGGGAGCGAGTTTATTTAACTTTTGGTGATACATCAGAAACTTTAAGGGCTGAATTATTGCACGGCATTACAATAAAGCAGGAAGTGGTAGATATAAAGCAGAAATTCTGGAGGGAAACAGGCATAGATATAGTTGTAAACGGCTGGTAAAATGTATACCATAAAGGAGCAATCTGTACTTATACAGACTTGCCCGATTCAAGCTGACCTTGATAACAAAAGTGTTGTTGAGGTTGGCTTTTTAATTTTCAAATATCCGTGAAGCAAAAGCTTTTCTGTGCGAAAATATAAAGATATATTTTTTATTGAAGAAAACATTGTGAAATGATATAATATTCAAGATGTTTAATGTTTAAATTAGAAAGTTGGAGAAATATGAGCAAAAGAAAAACAGACATAATAACGGAAGATGTTAGATTAGACAACGATAAAATTATAGAGTTAAAAAATAATAATGAACAGTTTTTCATAATAAACGGCAGAAGAAAAACATACCACATATTAACCTATGGCTGCCAGATGAATGAACATGATTCTGAAAAAATATCAGGTATGCTTACATCAATTGGTTATGAAGAAACAACTGATGATAAAAGCGCGGATTTAGTGATTTTCAATACATGCTTAATTCGAGAAAATGCAGAACTTAGAGTATTCGGAAAGCTTGGAGAAGTAAAAGGATTAAAGCGAAAGAATCCTGATATGTTGGTGGCAGTTTGCGGCTGCATGATGCAAAGACAAGAAACAAGAGAAAAGGTGTTAAAGAAATTTTCTTTTGTAGATATTATTTTTGGAACAAATACAATTCATGAGCTGCCAATGTTAATATACAATGTTGAAATTAATAAAAGAAAGAGTGTGGAAATTGTTGACAACACAGAGTCGATATATGAAAATATGCCGAAGCAGCGTAAGTTTAAGCACAAGGCATTGGTAAACATAACATACGGCTGTAATAATTTCTGCACCTACTGCGTAGTTCCATATGTCAGAGGCAGGGAAAAATCAAGAGAACCAAATGAAATAATTCAGGAAATTAAGGCATTATCAGAAGATGGCTGCAAAGAAGTAACGCTTCTTGGCCAAAATGTTAATTCTTACGGAAGCAATTTGGAAAAAAAGGTTACATTTGCAGAACTTCTTTATGAAATAAATAAAATTGAAGGAATTGAACGAATTCGTTTTATGACATCTCATCCAAAGGATTTGACAGATGACTTGATAAAGGCAATTAAAGAATGTGACAAGGTGTGCAAACATGTGCATCTGCCGGTACAGGCAGGAAGCAATAATATTCTTAGCCGTATGAACCGTAAATACACAAAGGAGCACTATTTAAACTTAGTTGAAAAATTAAAGAAAGCGGTTCCTGACATTGCCATAACTACAGATATAATTGTGGGATTTCCCGGTGAAACTGAGGAAGATTTTTTGGAGACCATTGATATTGTTAAAAAGGTTCAGTATGATTCTGCTTTTACTTTTCTTTATTCGGTAAGAGAGGGAACAGAGGCTGCCAAAATGGAAAACCAGGTACCTGATGAAGTAAAACATGAACGCTTTGACAAACTTTTGGATGTTTTGTACCCGATAGTATTAGAAAGAAATCAGCAATGTATAGGCAAGGTGTTTCCCGTATTGGTTGAATCCGCTGAAAATGATAAATTAACAGGCAGGACTGAACATTTCAGGTTGGTTCATTTTAAGGGAAGCAATGCGCTGATTGGTGAAATAGTAAATGTAAGAATAACGAATGTTAAAACCTTCCATATGGAAGGGGAGTTTGTATCATTGCTATGAATAACCCGCGGAGCGTCATTCTGAACGCAGTGAAGAATCTCAAAACCTGAGATCCCGCTTATGCTCAGGATGACGAGGGATATGCACTATAGTAATGATATTAAAGGGGGATATCGATAGTAAATGGCGAAGTATACACCTATGATGGAGCAGTATTTTGAAATTAAGGAGCAATACCAAGACTGTATACTTTTGTACAGGCTTGGAGATTTTTATGAAATGTTTTTTGATGATGCAATTACTGCATCAAAGGTTTTAGAAATTGCCCTTACAGGAAGAGACTGCGGACAGGAAGAAAGAGCTCCCATGTGCGGGGTTCCGCATCATGCAGTAGACGGATATATCTCAAAGCTTATTGAAAGTGGTTATAAGGTGGCAATTTGTGAGCAGCTTGAAGACCCTTCAGTTGCCAAGGGAATTGTAAAACGTGATGTTGTAAGAGTAATTACTCCCGGAACAATAATTGACCAGGGTATGTTGGAAGAAAAAAGCAACAATTATTTGTGCTGCATTTATATGGACAAGGGATTTGGCTTGTCCTACGTGGACATTTCAACGGGCGAGCTGTTTGTAACTGAAAATATATCATTAAGTGATTTTTTAAAGAGCAATTCTAATGAGTTATTAATAGAAGAAATTAGCAAAATATCTCCATCTGAAATTATATCCAATAAACTAACAGGTAATGAAGCTATAGATGCAATGATAAATATAAGCGATGTATTAAGTTTAGATGATTATAAGAATATAGTTTTGAAGCATTTTAAGGTTGTTTCATTGGATTCATTCGGTCTTAAGGATAATTTCCATGCGGTGATGTCTCTTGGTATTCTTATAAATTATTTAAATGAAACACAAAAAACCAACCTTGACCATATCAACAAGCTTCATTTTTATCTGGTTGGGGAATATCTGCAGCTTGACAGCAGTACAAGAAAGAATTTGGAGCTTATTGAAACAATAAGAGGAAAAAAGGGACCCGGTACACTGTATCACGTTATCGACAACACCATGACAGCCATGGGAGGAAGACTATTAAAAAAATCGATAGAAGAGCCCCTTAAGAATATTAAGCATATTAATTTAAGATTAGATGCAGTTGAGGAATTATATGAAAATGTAATGACATCTAATAATATTAAAGAATATTTAAGAAGTGTTTATGATATTGAAAGGCTTATAAGCCGCATTGTATATGGTAATTGCAACGGAAGAGATTTGAATTCTTTAAAACAGTCCCTTTCAAATTTACCGGATTTAAAAGCAGAATTATCTGAGCTTTCTTCTGAAATGTTCGCCGGCATTTATTCTAAATTTGACGAATTAAAGGATATTTATGATTTAATTAACACATCAATTTTGGATGAGCCTCCTGTTTCTATTAAAGAGGGAGGAATAATTAAGTCAGGCTGCAATAAGGAGTTGGATGAACTAAGGGAAGTGACCGTAAACGGCAAGAATTGGATTTCTAACCTTCAAACTAAGGAAAGAGATGCAACGGGCATTAAGAATTTAAAAATCGGTTTTAACAAGGTTTTTGGCTACTATTTGGAAGTAACAAAATCATATTTGAAGGATGTTCCTGAATACTACATACGAAAACAAACATTGGCGAATTGTGAAAGATATGTAACTCCGGAGCTTAAGGAGATGGAAGCTAAAATATTAAATGCCGATGAACAAGTTATGAAGTTAGAATATGAGTTGTTTTTGGAAATAAAAGAATTCATAAGTAGCCACGTAAAACGGATTCAAGAAACAGCTTATAATATTGCAGTAATTGACACTATAAATTCTCTGGCAATAGCTGCTGTCAAGAATAATTATGTGCGGCCTGAAATGAATAATAAGGGGTATATAAACATAACGGACGGCAGGCATCCTGTTATTGAAAGAATAATGAAAAACGAGATGTTTGTTCCAAATGACACATACATAGACAACAGGGAATACCGTATGTCAATAATAACAGGTCCAAATATGGCAGGTAAATCAACATATATGAGGCAGGTAGCCTTAATAACACTGTTGGCTCATATAGGCAGCTTTATTCCTGCTAAAAAGGCTGAAATTTGTGTTGTTGATAAAATATTTACCCGAGTTGGTGCATCGGATGATCTGTCGCAGGGACAAAGTACCTTTATGGTTGAAATGAGCGAGGTTTCTAATATATTACAGAATGCTACTTCTGAAAGTCTTTTGATATTGGATGAAATAGGAAGAGGGACAAGCACATATGACGGCTTAAGCATAGCCTGGAGTGTGGTAGAATATATTACTAAAAAAATTAAAGCAAAAACGCTTTTTGCGACACATTATCATGAACTGTCTGAGCTTGAAAGCAAGCTGAAAAGTGTTAAAAACTATAAGATTTTAATAAAGGAAGAAAATGATAAAATAACATTTTTAAGAAAAATCACAGAGGGAAGCATTGACAGAAGCTATGGAATTCAGGTTGCAAATTTGGCAGGACTTCCGGAAGATGTTGTGGGAAGAGCTAAGGAAATATTAAAGCAGCTTGATGAAAGCGACATAAACAAGCCTTTTGCCAAAAAGAAAAACAGAGTGAATGACAATTTCCAGGTTTCCATGTTCCAGCCTGATCCCGAGGAGAAGGGAAAAAACAAGGAATACAAGGAATTGACTGAGAATATAAAAAATATTGATATTGAAAATGTAACACCTATGCAATCATTTAAATTGCTTAATGATATAATTGAAAAAGCGAAACAGATTTAGCTGTGCGTCATT
>JAQVRY010000045.1:5258-12134 GCA_028700795.1 Tissierellia bacterium
CAAGGAATACAAGGAATTGACTGAGAATATAAAAAATATTGATATTGAAAATGTAACACCTATGCAATCATTTAAATTGCTTAATGATATAATTGAAAAAGCGAAACAGATTTAGCTGTGCGTCATTCCGTATGGGAGTCTCGTAATTGTTGAAATTCTGAGATTCTTCGAGCTAAAGCTCTCAGAATGACACGTAGCTTATTCATCGCAAGGACAAGATTTTAGATGTAAAACGAAAGGAATATTGTCATATGGCTTTAATACATTTGTTAGATAATGAAACCATTAATAAAATAGCTGCAGGTGAGGTTATTGAAAGCCCAAAGTCAATTGTAAAGGAATTAGTCGAGAATTCGATCGATGCCGGTGCTGATGAAATAACCGTTGAAATAAAAAACGGTGGCAAAAGCTTAATCCGCATTTCCGATAACGGTAAGGGAATTGAAAAAGACCAGGTTGAAAGCGCGTTTAAAAGGCATTGCACCAGCAAGATTTCTTCCTCCGATGATTTGAATTCTCTTTTTACATTGGGTTTTCGAGGTGAAGCTTTAGCAAGCATTGCCGCTGTTTCAAAGGTTGAAGTTATAACAAGAACCAATGAAGACATATACGGCATTAAAATGACAATTGACGGCGGAGAAATCACTTCAAAGGAAGATATAGGCAGTCCGGTAGGTACAACAATAACTGTAACTGACCTTTTCTACAATGTGCCTGCCAGGAAAAAGTTCTTAAAAAGCGATGCTTCTGAAAGCTCAAGCATCAATGAAATTGTTGTATCATTAGCTCTTAGCAAGGAGTATATTTCATTTAAATACATAAATAATAACAATGTAGCTTTCAGAACACCTAAAACAAATAATTTTATAAATACTATTTCAAGCCTATATGAAAAAGACCTTTACAATTCACTTATAAAGATTGACTATAAAAGCGATGTTGTGAGTATTACAGGTTACACCACGAATTTAAACTATTACAGAGGGAACCGCAAGCAACAAATTGTTTTTGTTAACGGAAGAGTTATAAAGCATAAAAGGATGAGTTATTTCATTGAAGCAGCATATTACACTCTTCTTCCTAAAAATAAATATCCGGCATGCTTTTTGAAAATTGAAATAGCTCCGGCATTGGTTGATGTAAATGTTCATCCTGCAAAGACTGAAGTACGCTTTCAAAATGAAGAAATGGTATTAAATGAAATAAAAAGGGCTATTTATTCGGCTTTGTACTCTATTAGTATTATGAAGGAAGTAAAGAAAGAAACACTCTTGCATGAACCTGCAAAAGATATAAATAGTTCAAGTATATTTGATAGAAGTTCTGATACAACGAATAGTTTAGATGGTTTAGAAAACAAATTTTCAGAAGAAATTGAGAATATTAAGATTACGGAAGTAGGACTTCCTAATAAGGGTATTAATGAAAAAAATATATTTGAAGAAGCTATTTTCAAAGAAAAGGATATCCACTTAATGGAGTCGCCAAAGTCTTATGATAAATTTGAATTTGAACAGGAAACATTCATAAAGGCAGAAAAAGATGAAAGCAAGCTGCCTGAGCTTTCCATTATAGGCATAGTGATGGATACATACATAATTTGTGAAAACTTAGAAAAAACATGTATGTTTATGATTGACCAGCATGCGGCACATGAAAGAATTAACTACGAAAGGTTTTTAAATCAGTATAATGCAAGAGAAATTTTAATTCAGGAAATAGTACCGCAAGTAATTGATTTATCCTATGATGATTATGAAACAGCAATATCGAATGTGGAAATATTTAAATATTTGGGGATTTCCATTGAAAACTTTGGAAATAATGCTATACTGATAAATAGCATACCAACCATATTTAAGGATTCAATTTTAAAGGATGTATTTTACTCTATCCTTGATTCCTTAAAAGAGGTAACTAAGTCAAATTTAGATTTTGTTTTGGAAAAGATAATTAAAGAGGCATGCGTCAAGTCAGTGAAGTCCGGAGATAAGCTTCATACATCAGAAGTCAGAGCATTATTAAATGACCTAAGAATGACAGATAACCCGTACACCTGTCCTCACGGAAGACCTGTAATTATTAAAATGACAAGGTATGAAATCGAAAAAATGTTTGAAAGAATTCAAGGTTAGGAAAATTAAATGAACAAAATAATTGTAATTGTAGGACCTACTGCTGTTGGCAAAACATATGTATCGGTTGAGCTTGCAAAGAAGTTAAATACTGAAATTATATCAGCAGATTCAATGCAGATATACAAAGGGATGAATGTTGGAACCGCAAAAATTACCGAGGAAGAAAAACAGGGCATCATTCATCACATGATTGATATTGTAAGTCCTGATGAAGAGTATTCAGTGTCGGAATTCAAAAATGATGCTGAAAAAATAATTGACAGACTTACTGATGAAAATAAAATTCCTGTAATTGTAGGGGGAAGCGGTCTATATGTAAATTCCCTGATATATGATTTAGACTTTGGCAATGCCAAGTCCAATAAAAAGATAAGAGACTACTACACTTATTATTATAAGGAGCATGGTGAAGATGCTCTGTATGACAAATTAATGAGAATCGACCCTGATGCTGCAGAAAAAATTCATAAGAACAATGTAAAGAGAGTTATAAGAGCATTAGAAGTGTACGATATTACCGGGATGAAATTTTCCGAGCTAAACACAGATATCAGAAAGGCAAGCAATAAATATGACTGCATATTGATTGGGCTTTCAATGGAGAGAAAAGTTCTCTATGAAAGAATTAATCAAAGAGTGGATGAAATGCTGTCTAATGGTCTTATTGATGAGGTTAACTCCCTTATTGAAAAAGGATATGGTAAAAACTTAGTATCCATGAGGGGAATAGGATATAAGGAAATTGTTGAACATCTTGAAGGTAATACGGATTATGAGGAAACAGTCAGTATTTTGAAACGAAATACCAGAAGATTTGCCAAAAGGCAATATACTTGGTTCCTTAAGGACAAAGATATTAAATGGTTCGGCATGGATAACTTGGAAGAAATCGACAATACTATAAATGATATATTAGAATACATAAATCAATGAGTGTAAATTTTCTTAATCGTCATTGCTATGAAGCGCTTTAGCCCGAAGAATCTCATGTTTTGAATATTATAGATTCTTCACTGCGTTCAGAATGACAAAATCGTAGTTTTTGAACTATTCATTAAATAATCTACATAAAGAAATTTTATTAAATACGGAAGGGGATGATTACTATTAATTTACAAGATTCTTTTTTGAACAAAGTAAGAAGAGAAAGAATAACAATAACAGTTTATTTAAATAACGGCTTTAAACTGACAGGCAATGTCTTAGGTTTTGACAATTATGTAATTTTTATCGAAACAGACAAAGGTCAACAGCTAATTTACAAACATGCAATTACATCAATTCTACCTTTTAAACAGGTAAAACTATTTTTGAGTGAGCCAGAGGAGCAATAATGTTAACAGAATATAAATTATGTAAACAGTTTGGCATCAGCGAAGCTGTTTATAATTATGTAATGAAAATTGAAAAAGAAATTAAACTGAAATATTTTGAAAAAATAGACAAAATCAGAGAATATAATCAATTTAAAGTTATCCATGCTATGCAGGAGCACCGTCTTGATTATACAAACTTTTACTGGAATACAGGCTACGGCTATGATGACGTGGGGAGAGAAAAGGTTGAAAAAATATATGCCTCTGTATTTAATACTGAAGATGCATTGGTAAGACCTTCCATAGCTTCAGGAACCCATGCGTTGTATTTAACCTTGTCAGGTATATTGCAGCACGGAGACGAAGTAATATCCATTTCCGGACGACCGTACGATACTTTGCTTACAGTCTTAGGTGAAGAAGGAAATGAACCTAATAATTTGAGAGAAGCAGGTATAGTTTATAAGGAAATTCCACTATACAATAATGACATAGACTGGGAAAGTGCAATAAAAGAAGTTTCCATGAAAACAAAGCTTTTAATGATTCAGCGCTCAACAGGCTACAGCTTCCGACCTGCTCTGACAATTGAAAAAATAAAAAATGCCATAGAAAAAATCCGTGAAGTATATCCAAATATATATATTATGGTGGATAATTGCTATGGAGAATTTGTGCATGAATCAGAGCCTTCCGATATTGGAGCAGATGTAGTGGTAGGCTCGCTCATTAAAAATCCGGGCGGCGGGATTGCTCTGTCCGGTGGATATGTAGTAGGCAAAAAAACTATAATTGACAGAATTGCCAACCGTCTAACAGCGCCTGGAGTAGGAAAAGAAATAGGACTTACATTCGGTACTACAAGAAATACGCTTCAAGGCTTGTTTTTCGCACCTCATATTGTAAGCGAGGCAGTAAAAGGAGCATTGTTGTTTGGCGCAGTTTACAATTCTCTTGGATTTGAAATAACTCCTACAATAGAAGAGGAAAGAAGCGATATAATACAGGCAATTAAATTTAATAACAAGGATATGGTAATCAAAATTTGCGAAGCTATACAGGCAGCATCTCCAGTAGACGGTCATGTATCTCCAATACCATGGGATATGCCCGGCTACACAAATCAGGTAATAATGGCTTCCGGAGCATTTGTTTCCGGCTCATCAATTGAACTTAGCGCAGATGCACCCATGAGATCACCCTACATTGCCTACATCCAGGGAGGCCTGTTTTACGACCATGTAAAATTAGGCGTAATGCTTTCCCTTGAGAAGATGATGGAATTCGAAGAAATAAAAAATAACATATGACAGAGGGTAATTTTATGGAATGTCCTTATTGAATAAAAAAAGCAATCTATCGGGGATTTAAGATTACCGTGGACTGCTTTAATTTCATTTAATATTTTCTGACAACAGCCTTTACAACTCCCAAGATGTAGGGCTCTTTTATTAATATAGGATCCATGGAACTGTTTTGAGGCTGCAATCTGATGTGGTCTTTTTCTTTATAAAACGTTTTGACCGTTGCTTCATCACCGATTAATGCAACGACTATATCTCCATTTTTTGCATTATGTTGGGAATTCACTATTACAAAATCACCGTGTAAAATCCCTGCCTCAATCATACTGTCACCCTTTACCTTTAAAACATATGATTCCTTGTTACCTACAAAATCAATTGAAATAGGAAGGGTGTCATCAATATTTTCAACAGCTAAAATTGGTGAGCCAGCAGTTATAGTTCCTATAATAGGTAAATTAATAATTTCTTTTTTGGGCATATCACTGCATATATCATCAACATCAATTAATTCCAAAGCCCTTCTTTTGTTTGTTCCTTTTTTTATGTATCCTTTTTCTTCTAATGTATTTAAGTGGGCATGTACGGAAGAAGTAGAGCTTAAACCTACAGCTTTGCAGATTTCACGAATTGATGGGGGATAGCCACGAAGAGTTAACTCATCTTTTATGTATTTAAGTATTTGAACTTGCTTATCGCTTAAGCCTTCATAACTCATAATTCCACCTCATTTGTTTTTCTATATTTTAACATAATATGACCGGTAAAGCAAACATTTGTTTGAAAAAATTTAAAAAAATAGTTGACATCGAACTAATGTTCTGGTAGAATGAAAATAGAAAATATGTTCGAGGTGAGTTATGATAGTATTAAATAAATATAAAGTAAGTGATGTAAAGAAATTCAGAAGATTTATGTTCCTATCCATTTTGCTCATAAGTATAATTACTTTTACCTCAATATTAACATTAAATGCATATTCTAAAGATATACCTCAGTTCGATTATGTAAGCGTTCAACAAGGAGACACACTTTGGTCCATAGCAAAAGATTATGCAGGCAGCAAAGATATACGACAAGTAGTATACGAAATATCCGAACTTAACAACATACATAATACTCCGATTCATAGCGGAGACATAATAAAAATTCCCCTAAACTAATCCTATACTTAAATCCTATATTTTAAGTATAGGATTTTTTTTATAAAATTACTATTGACAATACGTATTAATACGTATAAAATAATAAAAGGAGATACGTATACCAATGACTTCAAAAGAAATTATAAAATTATTGGAGCAGAATTGCTTTGAATGTGTTAGACAGAACGGCTCACATAAATTTTATATAAACAAAGAGACTAATAGGATGACAACTGTACCAATGCATAATAAGGATTTGCCGAAAGGTACGGAACAAAAAATTCTAAAAGATGCAGGTCTGAAGAAGTAAAATAAACATTATAGGAGGTAGTAATGAATAAGATATTTTATCCTGCGGTTTTTCAGACGGAAGATAATGATGAATTCTCCGTTTTCTTTCCGGATGTCCAGGGTTGTAATACATTTGGCGTAAATATGGAGGATGCATACGAAATGGCTTTCGATGCATTGGGAATAATGCTTTCATATATGGAAGATAACAATATGCCTATTCCAAAACCATCAAAACCACAAGATATTGTATTAGAAGAAAATCAATTTATAGTAGTTATCGAATTTGACATGTTAGCATATAAAAAGAAACATAGTCCACAAGCAGTCAAGAAAACCTTGAGTATTCCATCCTGGTTAAATGACATGGCTATAGAAAATAATATTAACTTTTCACAAACCCTTCAGGACGCACTTATAGACAAATTAGATATTTAGCATTCATGAAAATCAGTGGAGAAGGTATATCTTGCCTGTTTTAACTATTCATCACTTATATCATTCAAAGGATTTTGTTTTACCGCATCCCGAAGTAAGTCTTTATTTATATGAGTATAAATTTGTGTTGTTGAAATACTTTCATGACCTAAAATTTCTTGCAGTGCTCGAATATCCACATGACCGTATTGATACATAAGGGTTGCTGCTGTGTGTCGAAGTTTGTGGGGGGAGTATCCTTTCC
>JAQVRY010000046.1:0-7734 GCA_028700795.1 Tissierellia bacterium
CTCTTAGAAGTTTTGCTCTGTTTTCATCTGACATAAGATATAAGGGTGCTCTGACCTCAGAGCTGCACAAGTTCATAATACTCATAGCTTCTTTTACGGGAATGGGATTTGTTTCAATAAACAATGCTTTATTTATTCCATTAAGTGCAAGCTGCGCATTCTTTGCATCATTTACATTTCCGTTATTGTAATCATCAACCATTTTCTTCATTTCTGCAGGGAGTATATTTGCGGATACTGAAATAACTCCATGTCCTCCTAATGACATAAGTGGTATGACCATGTCGTCATTGCCGGAATAAACTAAAAAGTCATCTGGGCATATTCTAATTATTTCCGCAACTTGGCTGATGTCTCCACTTGCTTCCTTAATTCCTGCTATATTGTTAATTTTTGAAAGTTCTAAAACCGTTTTAGGCTCAATGTTCATTCCTGTTCTGCCAGGAACATTATAAACAATTATCGGTAGCGATGTACTTTCTGCAATTATTTTATAGTGATTTATAAGTCCTCTTTGAGTTGTTTTGTTGTAATAGGGAGTCACTATCAATAGACCGTCAGCTCCTGCTTTTTCGCAAAACTGTGCTTTTTGTACCGCAGATGCGGTGCAGTTGCTTCCGGCTCCTGCAATCACAGGAATTCTTTTATTAACTCTGTCAATTACAAATTCAACTACTGTGTGGTATTCTTCATCTGTCATTGTCGATGCTTCAGATGTTGTTCCTGCAACTATTATTGAACCTGAATATTCCACATGCATTTCAACTAATTTTCCCAAAACCTCATAATCAATTTCTCCGTCAGCAAATGGGGTTACCAATGCTACTCCGCATCCTCTTACTAAATCATTCATCTTCTTTTTCTCCTTCAAATTATTTAAATAAAATAATTTCTATGCCGATTTTGAGCAAAATAAAAGCGGCATAAGAGCAAAAGGGCTCTCAGACGCTTAACGAAAACACTGAACCTTCTGCCCAGCATAGTACAGCTCTCTTTTATAGGATTGGGAAGCATCCTATAAAAACAGTATCACATCTATTAAATGTAAGCCCAGGGAAGACCCCTTCGGCGAATCACCCTTTCAAAGCACAGCTTCTACTCTTGATCATCGCAACCTCTGTAATATACCCATGAAAATATTAAATTTCTACCAGTATAGTACCGTTGACTTTAAATGTCAAGCATAAAATTTTTTATTTAAATTTTTTTCTAAACTAAAAAACAGCGAGTATATGAATGTTCTTGAGGAACTTAAGTTGCAAAATAACAAAAACATGGACAAGTATCCTGTTAATCTTTATGGATACATATCAAACAACTGAAAGTAATCTTTGGTACACGGATGTCGAAGAATACATACTAAAATTATTCGACGGCAAATGGTAAACTTTTTCATTTACTGCTTACTATTTTTATCTACACCCATTTTATTTCTTATCCAATAATATATAAAGCTATTGAAGGAAAAATTAAAAGTATTGAAGTCAAACGTATTGTCTGAATAACACTGACGACAACGGAATCTGCATCCATCTCCAATGCTATTGCGCTCATTTGTGATACTCCCGCCATAGCACATGCAAGCAGTGAAGTGGTTAAGTCTATGTCAAACTTCTTGTGCATGATTACCCCTAAAATAATACCGTTAAGAACGGTTAAAAATGAAAACAATACAATAATGCCAATCATACCTGATATTGAGCTTGCAATTTCAGGTGTAAATGCTAATCCTAAAGATGCTCCAAGACCAATTTGATAAATCGAAATATGCTTTTTAGGCATTGCTTTTAGTCTAACACCTAATGCCTTGCATGCTCCTACTGTAACCAATGAACCAACTATAGCTCCACCCGGAATATTTATTTTCCAAGCAAGGAAACCTGCCACTGCCCCAATAAAAATAGTAAACATTAATGGGTAACTTTTCTCCTCACATTCAGGATTTACTACATTGTCTTTGTTAAGTACTATCTTCGTACTACCGTTTGACTTTTTAGCAAAATAAGAAACAACCAAAGGTATTGAAAGATAAACCATTACTATCCTTAAAAATTGCAAAAGAACTACTGTAGGTACATCGAAACCATACATAATTGCAAGGGCACTCATTTCTGACATGCCACCTGGTGCTGCTGCAAAAAAAGCTGTTCCTATATCAATATCAGCTAATATATATAATAAAAATCCTAAAACCAATCCAACTGCTACCGCCCAAAACGCAGCTAATAAGCTGGGTAAAGCCAACGCCTTTATATGTTTGTTCCTTTCCTTACTGAATTGTGAGCCAACTATAATGCCTATTGATATTTGGAACAAAACATTAATAAACGCCGGTAATTCAGCAAAGTTAACGCCTAACAAAGAAACAGCTGCATTGGCAGCTAAAGAGCCGGCTATTCCAGCAGCAGGGATTTTAATTTTCTTAAAAATTATATACCCTAGATATCCTATAATATAAATTAATATAAGCGTTGAACCCAATGATAATTCTTTTGTCATTCTTAACCTCCTTAGATGTGCTTAAGCCTGTCCCACTTTGTGATATATTTTTAAAAACATTTGAAACTTCTGTTAATACTCAACACTAAATCATAATATTCCTACATTCCCCTAAAGTCACTCTATTTTGCTGATTAGGATTATATAAGTATATCAGATTTTCACAAAAAAATATAGCGAAACTATTAAAATGGGTGTAGATAAAAATAGTAGGCGGTAAATGAAAATATTCCAACGCATTCCAGCTTGTTTTAATCTTTTTTTTTTACGGATAAGCTCTTTTTATCACTGAACTTAATAGTTCATTTACCATATCCGAGTATATATTATCGGTTTTATTTCTTAATTCACTCCACATACGTTGTAATATTATCTATTATCTAATGCACTAGTTTTATTTGAAGTTTTTAATGCTTTTTTAAGAAATTTATTATATAATTAATAGTGTTAGTGGTAATAGATGCTCGTCGTTTAACGAGGAGGAGAATATCTTTGCCTTGTTATATAGTTTAAATAGATAAGTGGAATGGGTACACCCGCCTAAATGGAATGTCCCAGAAGAAAAAAGGAGATGAAGAATATGTTGTGCTCTATTTGTAAAAAAAATGTAGCGGTAATATATGTAAATAAAATTATTGAGGGCAAAATGCAGACTACAGGTTTGTGCATTCCTTGCGCTAAAAAGCAGGGTATAGCGCCTATGGATCAGATAATGAGACAAAGCGGCATGAAGCCTGAAGACTTTGAAAACATAAACAACCAGCTTACTGAAATAATAGGAGATATGGATTTAGAAAAGTTATCCTCGGATATGCCTTCTGAAAACAGTGACGGCATTAATTCTTTGATGAATTTAATGAATAATGCTTTCACAGGAAACACCAGCTCTACAAACAGTGAGTTTATTCCTTCCGAAGATGAACAGGATATTGAATACTCAAAATCAGGTTCAGGAACAGGAGCCAAATTAAAGGAAAAAGTAAAGCGAAAAAAATTAAAATATCTTGATACCTATGGATTGAATTTGACAGAGCAGGCCCGTTTTGGAGAATTAGACAGAATAATAGGCAGAGAGAGAGAAATCGACAGAGTTGTTCAAATATTAAACAGACGCTCTAAGAACAATCCAGTTTTAATCGGCGAACCTGGTGTAGGCAAGACTGCCTTAGCAGAAGGATTAGCCGTAAGAATTGCTGAAAAAAAGGTGCCTGTAAAACTTTTTAACACTGAAATTTACCTGCTTGACTTAACTGCTGTTGTAGCAGGCACACAGTTCAGGGGTCAATTTGAAGCACGAATGAAAGCAATTATTGATGAAGCTAAAAAAGCCGGCAATATAGTTATTGTAATTGATGAACTTCATAATATTGTAGGTGCTGGAGAAGCTGAAGGTGGAGCTATGAATGCTGCCAATATACTTAAACCGGCTCTTGCCAAAGGTGAAGTTCAAATTATTGGTGCCACAACATTGGATGAATACAGAAAGCATATTGAAAAGGATACTGCACTTGAAAGAAGATTCCAGCCTGTAATGGTAGATGAACCTTCTGTAGAGGATTCAATCGAAATTGTTAAAGGAATTAAAGATTATTACGAGCAGTATCACAATGTCAAAATAACTGATGAAATTGTAAAACAGGCGGTTATAATGTCTGAAAGATATATTACAGAGCGTTTCCTTCCTGATAAAGCAATTGATGTTATAGATGAAGCAGGCTCAAGGGCAAATTTAAAAAACAAAGGATTAGTTGAGCTGGAAGCTTTAAAATCAGAGCTTACTCGAATCAGAGATGATAAAGAAGAAGCTGCGGAAAATGATGATTATGAAAAAGCTGCAGAGCTTAAGGTAACTGAAATCAGAATTGAAACAAAACTAAAAGAGTTATCCAAGGAATACGAAAATATACTTTTAACAGAAGAAGATATAGCATATGTTATCGAAGCTTGGACTAAAATTCCAGTACAGAAAATAAGTGAAGGTGAAGCTGATAAATTAATACATTTAGAGGAAAGACTTCACAGAAGGGTTGTAGGTCAGCATCCCGCGGTTACAAGTCTTGCTAAGGCTATCAGAAGAAATCGTTCAGGTTTTAAGAAAAAGAAAAAACCATCTTCGTTCATATTTGTAGGACCTACGGGTGTGGGGAAGACTGAACTTGCAAGGACCTTGGCTTTTGAACTGTTTGAAAATGAAGATGCAATGATAAGGCTTGATATGTCCGAATATATGGAAAAACACACAGTTTCTAAACTTATAGGAGCTCCTCCCGGATATATTGGTTTTGACCAAGCGGGATTCTTAACAGAGAAAGTAAGAAGAAAACCATATTCGGTAATTTTATTGGATGAAATTGAAAAAGCTCACGAAGATGTATTTAATATATTACTGCAGATATTGGAAGATGGAAGACTTACAGACAATCAAGGAAGAACCGTAAACTTTGAAAATACCGTAATAATTATGACTTCAAATGCAGGAACATCTATCAAGGCTAACCGAATCGGTTTTGGCAACAAAGAATACGAAGCAATGGAATCTAAGGTAAAGGACGCTCTAAAGCAAGCATTCAGACCTGAATTCTTGAATCGTATTGATGATATAATAGTATTTGGCGAATTAACCAAGGAAGAATTAAGTCAAATAGTTGGGTTAATGCTTAAGGAGGTTAAAAAGGATGCTGAAGAAAAGAAAATTACATTGACGGTTACAGACAAGATGAAAGAACACATACTTGAAAAGGGCTATAATACAAAGTTTGGTGCTAGACCTTTGAGGCGTGCAATTCAAAGATATGTTGAAGACGAAATATCTGAAGCATATTTAAGAGGTGTTTTAAAGGAAAATTCTTCAGTTAATGTTGATGTAACTGATGAAGGAAAAACTGTACTGACAATAATTTAAAGGTATGGGGACACTCCTCAAAAGGAATGTCCCTGTTTTTATTTTTACTGCTATTTATTTACAAATCCGATTCCTAATACTCCGGGACCTGAGTGGGTTCCTATAACCGCGCCTACTTCCTGCTCAATTATACTTTTTATTTTGTATTTATCTTCAATCGCTTCTCTTAACAGCTTTAAATTCTCGTAAGATCTTCCATGGAACAAGAGCACTGGTTTGTCCGATAAGTCATAATTATTCTTTTCTATCCATTCATCAAACCATTTAATAGTTTTATTTTTGCCTCTTATCTTATCGATTACAGAAATTTTTCCATCCTTAATTTCTATGATTGGTTTAATGCTTAATAAAGAGCCAATAACTGCTTGTCCTTTTGAAAGTCTTCCGCCTTTTTCAAGGTACTTTAATGTGTCAACTGCAGCTACAGCTACTACCTTTTCCTTAAGCCCTTCTAATTCTTTCACTATCTCTTCAATAGTTTTATTCTGCTTTACTAATTTTATTGCTTCTAAAATTAGAGCAAATGCCCCAAGACAAGCACTTCTGGTATCAATTATGTGAATACCATCACTGCCAATCATATTCTTTGCCATGCAAGCTGAATCATATGTTCCGGACAATTCGGAAGCAATAAACAATCCCAACACCTGGTCTCCTTCTATCAAAACTTCACTGAATGCTTCCACAAATGCTCCCGGTGATACCAATGTTGTAGTCGGAAGTTTTTCTGCAACAGCAAGTTTTTCAAAGAATTCCTTGGAGCTTAATTCAATTTTGTCTAAAAATGATTCTTTTTCAAAATTGACAGTTAAAGGAACCATTTTTATATTGTATTTTTGAATTATTTCATCTGTTACATCTGATGTGCTGTCTATTACGATTCTTATACCCATATTAGCCTCTTTCCATATACAAATATTTGATTTCGAAAACAATTTCCCGTTGACTTACCATCCTGCAAATTTGTATTTTTCACTGAAAAATACATCTATGTTTGAAAGCACCTTAATTAAAACTTCTTCTTCATGGCTGTTTAACCGTTGCAACGCACTTATTACCAAATCCTTATGAAAATCTTCGTGGGATTTGAATGCCGCTTTACCCTTTTCCGTAAGTCTGATTTTTACAACTCTTCTGTCTTCTGACGAGCGGCGTCTTTCAACATATCCTTTCTTAATAAGATTGTCTATGGCAGTTGTTAATGTACCTGAAGTAACCTTTACAGCCTTGGCAGTATCAGACATGGTGCGTTCAGTAGTAAATCCTATGTTGTCTATTACATGCATTTCAGTGATGGATAAATCGAAAAATTCTCCAATTTTTAAGCACTTTTCCTCAATATCCAAAATATTTGCAAAAAGTCGTACAAGTATTTCATTTACTGTTTCGTGATTACTCATTAAACCACCTCAATTACTTTGATAATCAAATTATATTTGCAATATTTGTATTTGTCAAGCATTTTTATAACGAATTGTATATCTCCACAAAAAATCCTTTGCTTCTTCGGCATAGTCAATATTTATACGCTTGCTTCTTTCCGTTTCAAATCCTCTAAAGCCGTCATCTTCAACATAAATTTCATTGCCTGTCAAATCTGTTCCATTGTGTTTTATTGTAATTTTTAGAGCATTGCATAGTTTTCCAGGACCGTTTGACATATTTCTTTTTTGGTACTTTGTTAGTTCGCTTAATTGTTTATTGTATCTGTTGATACACATTTCTTCTTCATTAATTACCGGCTCAACTGCCCTTATTAAAACAGCGCTGCAGGTTCCTTCTTTTTCTGTAACAAAGTTCAGACAATAATACATGCCGTAAATAAGGTATACATATGCATAACCGGGAGGCCCAAACATTATTTTTGTTCGGGGTGTTATTTTACCTCCATAACCGTGGCTTGCCTTGTCAATTGCAGCTATGTATGCTTCTGATTCAATAATTCTTGACTTTATTAATGTATCGTTATATTTTCTTACTAAAATTTTCCCTACTAATTTTTCTCCTACAATTCGGGCATCTTGATTGTAAAAATCTCTTTTAAGTTTCATACTTCTCCTGTTATTGTCATCCTGAGCGTAAGCGAAGGATCTCAGGTTTTAAAAGATTAGATTCTTCGGGCTAAAGCCCTCAGAATGACACCTAGCTTATTCATAGCAATGGCACTTACGTGTATTCATACCACGATAAACAAATATGCTCTGTGATTGTCATCCTGAGCGTAAGCGAAGGATCTCAGTTATTCATACCTATGACAAACCAAATAGTCTTTTGAAATTCTCCTTGGTTTTTTGTGCTACCTCATCAATTGATATATTTCTTATTCTTGCTAT
>JAQVRY010000046.1:7834-12107 GCA_028700795.1 Tissierellia bacterium
ATTGTCATCCTGAGCGTAAGCGAAGGATCTCAGTTATTCATACCTATGACAAACCAAATAGTCTTTTGAAATTCTCCTTGGTTTTTTGTGCTACCTCATCAATTGATATATTTCTTATTCTTGCTATTTCTGCAGCAACATATTTCACATATTTTGGTTCGTTCCTTTTTCCTCTATAGGGCTCCGGCGTTAAATAAGGAGAATCCGTTTCAATTAAAAGCTTATCAAAGGGGACTTCCTTTGCAACCAATTTGGGTACTCTTGCGTTTTTAAATGTAACCGGTCCTGCAAGAGATATATAAAACCCAAGCTTTATAAATTCTTTTGATAATTCAACACTTCCTGAATAACAATGGAGTATTCCTCTTGCACCGTCATAGTGCTCTTCCTTCATAATTGTTAAAATGTCTTCGTGAGCATCTCTGTCATGTACTATGTATGGAATGTCTAATTCCTTTGCTAACCGTATTTGCTCCCTAAACCATTTTTTCTGAGTATCCCTGTCTGAATTGTCATAAAAGTAATCAAGACCTATTTCGCCTATTCCTATAACTTTACTATTTTTCGCCATCTCTTTGAATGCGTTCATGTGCTCATCACTCATGTATTTAGAATCATGAGGATGGCATCCCACAGCTGCATAAACAAAGGAATACTTTTCTGCGATTAGTACAGCTTCTTTTGACGAGCTTAAATCTGCGCCCGGATTTAATATTGCTTCAACGCCATTATTATATAATGAGCTAATAAGTTCATCCCTGTCTGTTTTAAATACTTTATCATCAAGATGTGCATGACTGTCTATAAATTTACTTTCCACTTTTCTTATCCTTCTTTTTAGTATTCCTGTAGGTTTTTGCAATTTCTCTAAACTTCTCTAATTGAGGGTCATCCTTTAAAAATGTAAGATTGATATTAGAATCTTTATTCATTATGTTATAAATTATTTTCACCTTAACTTTGTCTTTTGCATCTGGTTTAGGATAATTTATACCTTTAATTTCTTCCCATCTTATCAGGTTTGATCTTTTGTGTATTCCTAATGTTGAAATCATTGTTTTCTTGGACAAAGGTATGTACAATGCAATTATCAATATAGGGAGCACGCCAATAATCAATATTTGCTCTGCAGAATATGTTTTTGTTTCCATCAATCCACGTATCATTATGCCCGTTAACAAAACCATTAATGCCATAAGTAACCTGCTAATCAAGTGAATCGTTTTATCGTCCTCATCCAACAAAATCAAAGCTTCCATGTTTTCTCTTTTATATTTCATTCTGTTTTTAGTGTTTCTAAATAAAAAGTATATTAATACTATAAATATTAGCGGATAAAATATTGAAGAAGTTGTCATATGTAATGTTCCTCCTTTGAATTTTCTGTATTAGTTTAACATAATTTTATTTATGTTTCAAGATGTTAACGTGCATAAAAAAACTGTCTCGTTTGAGACAGTTTTAGAAAAATGGGGTTAGGGCATAACGCAGGGGAATGCATCAAATTTGTTTGCTCCTTTTGTCGCACAAATTTGGCATTCTGTGCGGTTGACCTACCAGCCATTTTTCAGAAAAAAGACTCTGAAAAATGGGGTTAGGTCATACTAATATTTGATTACTTTTTTCTCAAGCCAAGAAGATAAGACATACATAATTGCTGCAATTACTCCTAAAACAAATACCCCCATCATTACAAGGTCTAATTTGAATGTTTGGCTGCCATACAATATTAAATATCCTATTCCCGCTTTTGAAACTAAGAACTCTCCAACAATAACTCCAATCCAGGATAATCCAATATTAACCTTTATAACGCTTAAAATGTTTGGAATGTTAGCAGGAATTATTACTTTTCTCAAAACTTGAAATTTATTTGCTCCCATTGTTTTTAAGAGAATGATTTTATCCTTTTCTACACTTATAAATCCTGTGTACAATGTCATAATTGTAACAACAATTGAAATGGATGCAGCAGTAGCTATTATTCCTGAATATCCCAATCCTACCCACAATATAATTATGGGAGCTAAGGCTGTTTTAGGAAGACTATTTAAGATAACAATATAAGGGTCCATTATCTTAGCCAATTTTTTAAACCACCATAAGATTATTGCAATTAATAAGCCGCCGACAGTACCAACAAAAAATCCGCCTATTGTTTCCATTGTTGAAATATATAAATGTTTAAATAGACTTCCATCATTAACAAGCTTCATAATCAGACCAAAAATTGCTCCCGGACTGCTTGTAAGAAATGTATCTATTAAATTATTTCTAGCTGCAACTTCCCAAAATATTATTCCTAACACAAAAATCAAGATTTGAGCAATCCTAATAAAGTTTTTTTCCCTATTTATTAATTTCAAATATTCATCGTGCTCTTTTGAAATGTTTGCAACCGGCTCATACTTCTTTTTCCACATCTAAATCCCTCCATATATCTCTGAAATATTCACCAAAAGTCAAGGTATTTCTGCATTTCATAGGTGTTCTTTCACCGGGGCACTCATCAAATTTTATTTCATATTCCTTTTTAATTTTTGCCGGCCTTTCGGTGAAAACTATAACTCTGTCCGATATGCTGACAGCTTCCGGTATGTCATGAGTTACCAGTATTGTGCTTATTTTTTCGTTTCTTAAAATTGTCCCCACTTCGTCACCAATAGCAAGTCTTGTTTGATAGTCCAATGCAGAAAAGGGCTCATCCAATAATAATAAATCAGGTTCAATCACCAAAGTGCGAACCAAGGCAGCCCTTTGTCTCATTCCTCCTGACAGTTGGCTGGGATAATGGTTTTTAAAATTAGTCAATCCATATTTTTTAAGCATCTTTTTTACTTTTATCTTATTTTCTTCATTATCCATGTTTTTTACTTCTAAACCAAGAAGACAGTTTTTATAAACATTTCTCCATTCATATAACTGGTCTTTTTGAAACATGAAACCTATACTGTCGGTATTAACTATGACTTCTCCTTCTGATGGATTCTCCAAACCGGCGATAATCGATAAAACCGTTGATTTTCCCGAGCCGGATGGTCCCACTATAGAAACTATTTCCCCTTTCTTAACTTTAAAAGAAATATCGTCAATTGCCTTTGTCTCGTTATTTATTGTATGAAATCTTTTAGAGATATTTTTCAGTTCACAAATATATTCCATATTTACCTCCGTTATACTGTAACTCCTTAACATTATGTTATTCAAATCGAAAGAATAAGTTAATGATAATTGAAATTAAAAGCTATGAGGACACACCTTTCTATTTTGGTGAATGCGATCGTGAGATGCCATAACAAAAAGTTTTGTATATATTTAAAAATTTAAGTAAAACTATAGAAAAAGGCGGTGAGACTATGTTTAAGAAGTTAACAAATAAATTGAAAATGAAAAATAAAAGACCTACAAATCCAGGTAATGTATATATTCCCGGTGAATTCGAAGTGCAAGAACGAAAAAAAGACGTTGATGAAAATGAAAAATAACTGCGAGATGCCCTAACCCTATATGTACGGGGACATTCCTTCAATACTACCCCGCTTAGAATCGCTTTGTATTGAAGGTGTGTCCCCCTTCCTTTTCTTTTAAGAATTGTGTCAATTCATCTATTTTATTTAGAACCTCATCGTTTACCGCGTGTTCAATTATTTCGGTTTGTTCCAAGATATTTTCCTTTACTCCTATGCATTCTAAAAATTCAAAGATTATCCTGTGCCTTTTTAACAACTTGCTGCCAATATTCCTTCCCTTTTCGGTAAGCTTAATGCATCCGTATTTTTCATAAAAAACATAATTGTTTTCGGCTAGTCTTTTTATCATTTTTGTAGTTGAAGGAGGCTGTACATTTAATGCCAAAGACAATTCACTTACTCTTACTTCATCTGCTTTTTCAGACAATCTAAATATCATTTCTATATAATCCTCCATTGACGATGAAAGGATTTCTTCATTTTTTATTTTATAACCTTTTACCGTATAAAATTCTTCTTTCATAATTCCCCCCAAATATGTGTCAAAATTCAAATAATGTCATATTATAGTTTAAGAATGTTAGCTTTGGCTAACATGTTCTAAGAAATTTTATGCAGTTATATTTTAGATATTACAGGAGTTAAATATGAAATTAGTTGATGTTGGTGTTGGAGAAACAGTTAAGGTTGAACAAAACTCTGCCCATGATTATTTAAAAGAAAGATTTCTTGCTTTAGGGCTGACAAAAGGTGCAGATGTGGAAGTGTTAAGAAAAGGTCCAAAAAACAATTTAACGGTTTAT
>JAQVRY010000047.1 GCA_028700795.1 Tissierellia bacterium
TGATAAATAAATTTATAAAAAGAAGAAAAAACGAAAACACAGGATTTATTGTATTCGATGGATTTAAATATTTTGTAGCAGTACTTGCATGTTTGATAATACCTGCAGCATTTTCAATAAGCTTTTCAAGACACATCAATATTGGAAGCAGGTTATTTATTTCAGCATTATTGGCAGTTCTGTCCTACTATATAATAATTGCATTTATTGAAAAGTCATTTAGAATATCAAGATCATCAATAAAGGTTTTCTTAGTAAGTATGGTTATATTTACAGCTGTAACAGGAAGCACTGTGGCGATTGCAAATCAATATAAAGATTTGGTTCCTAACCCAGAGGATGTTCAGATGGCATATGTGGGCAATCAAAGATGGTCAATAAATGAAATTGACAGATTTTTAAAGGATGACTATAAAAGTGAAAATTTAGATTTTACGGAATGGAAAAGAAATAGGAATATAGTAACATATGAAGATAAAGACAGTATTAAAAATATTGCTGAACTTCATAAAGAAATTTTAAAGGATCAAACATTTTATCACCAGTCAAATTATTACGGAGTAAATAGTTTTGTTATAGCTTACTGGATGAAGGATGGGAGTACAATTATAAGAGATTATAAATTAACCGCGCAAGATCCGTTTACAAAAGAGCATGAAGTTAAAATTGATTTAGCAAATAAACTACTAAATTCCAATGATTATAAAAAGCAAAATTTCTATTATCTTTACGATGAGGAATATTTCAGTGGAAGAAATTTGTATGCTAAATTAAAGAGAGTTAATGACTATAATACCATTTTGGAAGATGTAAATTTAAATGATTTAAGAGATGTATTAAGACAAGATATAGACAATATTTTTATTGAAAATGATATGGCTTTTATTGAATTGTTCATGCATTTTAACATGCATTATGATAAAGAAACTATACTTGAAGAACAAGGCTATATATTAGAAATATATGAAAAAACCTCAGATGCTGATCAAAACTATTTAGACGAAATACATTTAAAAAATGATTTCGTAAATACATTAGAGTATTTTAAATAAGGTCCAATCACTGGGGTCCAGCCACGGGGACACTTCCGGTGGCTGATTCAAAAAAGATTCTTCGAAATGAAGAATCTTTTTTAGTCCAATTATTCTATTTTTTAGCAATTATAACATTCTCATTGTGAATTAATTTCACAGGATTGTTTTCGCCTTCGACTATTATGTTTCTTGCCTTTACATCGGTAAGCTCAACTGATTTAACATCTTTAGCCGAAATTACAATGTCCCCAAGAACAACTACATTTTTTATGTAAACATTACCGTTTCCTACAGAATCCAGAACATTTAAGTTTCCTACCACGACAGCACTGCTGTAAGATTCATTGTAATTTGTAATATTAAATCCATATTCAATATTTTCATTATCCACTATTTCAAAAATAATTTTCACTGCTTCACCACGTGTTAATGCCTTTGAAGGCATGTACGTTTTATTAGGGTAGCCAAGTATATATCCTTTGTTGTAAACAGTATTTACACTTTCCTTTGCCCATTCTTGAATAGTATTGTAATCTTTTAAAAGCGTAGCTCCTTCACCTTCAATATTTCCCGTTGTTATAGCACCTGCAACAACCTTTGCCACTTCTTCACGTTTAATGGGATTGTTTGGCCTGAAGGTATTATTTTCATACCCTGAGAAAAACCCCGCAGCTACAGATTTTTGAATTTCATTATAAAACCAATCACTTTCTCTTACATCGGAAAAGTTTAACTTTTCGGTTATTTCAATTTGAATAGCATTGTTTAGCATTGTTGAAAATTCAGCTCTTGTAATAGTTCTTTCCGGTTTGAATGTTCCATCTTCATATCCGGATACAAAACCTATCTTAACTGCACTTTCAATCCATTCTTTTGCCCAATGACCATCAATGTCGGAAAATAAATTTGATGTCTTTATTTCATCTGCTTCTAAGATTGGGATGTCATTTTCCGTGACGTCCTCTGATTCAACATTTGTGTCTGCTTCTTCATTGTTTTCGACATCTTCCACATCTTCAATCGTGCTGCTGCCTATAATATCATCAAGAACATCAGCGTAAGCTGCCGTATTCATATTGATTGCCATTAGGACACAAAGACCAAAGGCTGCTGATTTTTTTATTATTCTCATATTACCTCCTTATCTCATATACTTAGACTTAATTAAACTAACATTTGTTCCAAGTACGGGGACATTCCTAAAAGGAATTTTTAGGTTATAACCATTCTATAATTATTAAAATCAAAAGTAAACAGGTAATATAAGACAGGCTCTTCGACATAACTATTGACTTGACTCCTTGAAAAAACTATAATTGTTATAAAATGAAGTAAGGAAGAGATATGGATGAATTATTTATGAGGGAAGCTCTAAATGAAGCATACAAGGCATATAAAATAAATGAGGTTCCCATTGGTGCTGTAATAGTAAGAAACGGAGAAATAGTAGGCAGAGGGTTCAATCAAAAGGAAACATTAAAAGATGCCACTCTTCACTCTGAAATATCAGCCATAAAGGATGCATGCAATAATTTAGGAGGATGGCGTCTTCCGGGATGCACCATGTATGTAACCTTGGAGCCATGCCCCATGTGTGCCGGTGCAATAGTCAATTCAAGAATTGAAAGATTGGTTATAGGAGCCAGGGATTTAAAAACCGGTGCATGCGGTTCTGTTTTAGATATTACAAATAATCAAAATTTAAATCATCAGCCGATTGTTAAGTTCGGTGTATTGGAGAGAGAATGCACCAACATATTACAAGATTTTTTCTCAAAGCTTCGTAAAGATAAAAAGAAAAATCAGGAGGATAAAATGGATAGATACCCTGTACTGGAATTTAATCTGAAAAAACTCTATGAAAATACCAAGATAGTTACAAAATTATGCCAAGATTACGGGATTAAGGTAGCAGGCATAATTAAAGGATTCGGAGGAATTCCGGAAGGCGCGGAAGAAATGGCAAAGGGCGGCTGTTATCAAATAGGCAGCTCTCGAATTGAGCAGCTTAAAGCTTTGAAGGACCGGGGATTTGAAATACCTTTATTATTGGTTAGAATCCCCATGATGTGTGAAATTGAAGATGTTGTTAGATATAGTGACATATCCTTGGTATCTGAAAAGGAAACTCTGAATTTGTTAAATAAAGAAGCAAAAAATCAAAATAAAACATACGGCGTTGTTCTGATGTATGATTTGGGAGACTTAAGAGAAGGAGTATTCTTAAAAGAAGAACTTATTCAATTAGCACAGTATGTAGAATATGAAATGGGTAATCTGTATCTTGAAGGCATAGGTTCAAATCTAAGCTGTTATGGTTCAGTTGCACCTGCTACGGAAAATTTAAATCAATTGGCTGATGCTGCAATTGAAATTGAAGAAAAATTAGACAGAAAACTAAATATAGTATCCGGGGGAGGAACGACAACCTTACCCCTTATGGTACGTGGAGGAGTTCCAAAGAAAATAAATCATCTTCGCATAGGAGAAGGTATAAATAATACTCAAGATTTGCCGCTTTACTGGGATACAAATATTGAGGGCTTGGATCCGGATGTATTTATACTTAAGGCTCAAATTGTAGAGCTGAATGAGAAACCAACTCATCCCATCGGACAGCTTATGGTAAATGCTTTTGGAGACCTGCCTCATTACGAAGACAGGGGGATTAGGAAAAGAGCAATCGTGGCATTGGGAAATCAAGATTTAGGGGATTCAGCAAGACTAATTCCAAGAAATAAAGATATAGTCGTTTTAGGAGCCAGCAGCGACCATACAATATTAGACGTTCATGATTGTAAAAAGGAATTTAAAATAGGTGATATAATTGAGTTCAATATTTTGTACCAAGCAATGCTGATGACTACATTGTCTGATTATGTGCATAAGAAAATAATTGAGTATTAGATTTTACTATAAAGGAAAGGAGGAGGTGAAAGTATGCCAATTATTCAGGTGGAAATGTTAAAGGGAAGAACCATTGACCAAAAAAGAGAAATGGTAAAGGAAATAACGGAAGTTGTATCAAGAACCGCCAATTGTCCAAAGGAAGCAATAAGGGTTGTAATAAGAGAAATGGAGTTTGAAAACTTTGGAATAAGCGGAGTCCTTAAATGTGACAATTAAAATCGACAAAATTACAAGGAGGGTTTATGAAATTAATATCTTGGAATGTGAACGGATTAAGGGCTGCTATCAAAAAAGGATTTGTTGATATATTTAAAGAATTTGATGCTGATATTTTTTGTGTACAAGAAATAAAACTGCAGGAAGGACAAATAGAATTAAACTTTGAAGGATATCATGATTATTGGAATTATGCAGAAAAGAAAGGATATTCAGGAACAGCTGTATTTACAAAGTGTAAACCTTTATGCGTTACATACGGAATGGATATTGAAGAACATGACAATGAAGGAAGAATAATAACACTAGAATATGACAGTTTTATTTTAGTCAATGTATATACACCAAATTCTAAAAGAGAATTATTGAGACTAGATTACAGAATGATATGGGAAGATGACTTCAGAAATTATCTTCTTAAACTATGTGAAAATAAACCTGTTATTGTATGTGGGGATTTAAATGTGGCACATAAGGAAATAGATTTGAAAAATCCCAAAACAAACCGAAAAAATGCAGGATTTACCGATGAAGAAAGAGATAAGATGACAGAATTATTAAGTGCCGGATTTATTGATACCTTCAGATACTTTTATCCTGACAAAGAAGATGCATATACATGGTGGTCTAATTTTTCAAAGGCAAGAGAAAGGAATGTAGGTTGGAGAATAGACTATTTCATCACTTCATCTTCTTTTGAAAAAAGCCTGGCAGACGCAGTTATATATCCGGAAATATACGGCAGCGATCATTGCCCCATAGGGATAATAACAAAATAATTTGTTGATTATTACCATGGTTTAAGTTATAATTATATTAATTAAATATAAACTGCATCAATATAATGTGGATAATATGGTTCCAAAGTTTCTACCAAACAACCTTAAATTGTTTGACTATTGATATTATTATTCTATTGGTGCGAGTAGGGCAAACTGTTCGCATTTTTTGTTGAATTTTTGATGCAAAGTTTATGTACATAGGAGGAAGTAATGAAAAAATATTTGAGTATTATTTTAACGCTGATAATGGTTCTTTCACTATTTACTGCATGCAGCGCAAATGAACAGCAACAACCTGAACCTGAGGGACAGGAAGTTCAAGGAGAAGGAGTTTTTCCTGCAGTTGCCAAAGAAGATATTAAGGTTGGAGTAATACATATTGGAAATCCTGCTGATGGCTCCGGTTATACCTTTGCACACGATCAGGGAATAGTAGAAATGCAGAAAGCACTTGGCCTTAGCGACAGCCAGATAATTCGTAAAAACAATGTTAATGATACAGATCCTACAGCTACTGATGCGGCTATTCGTGAATGTATTGAAGAAGGAGCACATATTGTTTTTGGTACAAGCTGGGGATACATGGATACATTGGAAGCATTAGCTGAAGAATATCCTGATGTAATATTTTCACATGGTTCAGGGTATAAAAGCAATGATAGAAACTTTAATAATTATTTCGGAAGAATTTATCAGGCAAGATATTTATCAGGAATTGCAGCCGGATTAAAAACAGAAAGCAATTTGTTAGGATATGTGGCAGCAATGGGTAAAGATAATTCAGAGGTAACCGGAGGACTAAATGCATTTGCAATGGGAGCATATTCCGTTAATCCTGATGCAAAGGTTTATGTAAAGGTTACAAACAGCTGGTATTCACCGGAAGAAGAAACAAATGCAGCAAAAGCATTGATAGCTGAAGGCTGTGATGTAATAGCACAGCATTGCGACACTCCCAACCCTCAGTTGGAAGCAGAAAAAGCAGGTGCTTTTGGTATAGGCTATAATTCAGATATGTCTAAGGATGCTCCAAAGGCTACCATTACATCAGCAGTATGGAATTGGGGCGCTTATTATACATGGGCTGTAGAAAAGGTTATTGACGGAACATGGAATAGCGAAAACTATTACGGTGGAATGAAGGAAGGCATGATTGATATTTCACCCATTAATGAAAGTATTGCAGCAGAAGGAACTCAAGAAAAAATAGATGAAGCAAAAAGCTCTATATTGGATGGTACTTTTAATGTTTTCGACGGTGTAATAGAGACTAATGACGGTTCAACAGTTGGAGAAGAAGGCAAAACGTTGGATGATGGTACTATCACCGGTGGAATTAATTGGTATTTTAAAACAGTGGAAGAAAAATAATTATTAAGGGGTTGGTTATTGCCGACCCCTTATTTCAGCGTCATTTTAAAATGAGACTGCGGATATGTCGCTAATGATGATATAGGAGATTATGTTGAAAACAAATGATTATTATGCAATTGAGCTTAAGGGTATTACAAAATCCTTTGGAAAAGTAATTGCAAACGAAGATATTAACCTTGAAATTAAATACGGTGAAATTCTTGCTTTGCTTGGAGAAAACGGCTCCGGAAAAACTACATTGATGAATATTTTATCCGGCATTTATTATGCTGATGAAGGTACAATATTTATCGATGGAAAAGAAGTTTCCATAACAAATCCACATGAAGCAATAGATTTAGGTATAGGAATGATTCACCAACATTTTAAATTGGTTGAAGTATTCAGTTCAATGGATAATATTGTCCTGGGAACAAAAGGTAAATATGTAAAAAGCAGTGCTTTAAAAGAAGAAGTACTGAATATGAGCAATAAATTTGGTTTAGAAATAGTGCCGGATAAAAAAATTTACGATATGTCCGTAAGCGAGAAACAGACTGTTGAAATAATGAAGGTGCTGTACAGAGGTGCTAAGATATTAATTTTAGACGAGCCTACATCAGTTCTAACACCTCAGGAAATAGAAAAGCTGTTTATAATATTGCGGAAAATGAAAGAGCAAGGAAATGCAATAATAATTATTACACATAAGCTGCATGAAGTTTTAGCTATTAGTGACAGAGTTGCAATACTTCGAAAAGGAAAGGTTGTTGATACAGTCAATACCAAAGAGTCTAATGAGAAACAACTTACGGAATTAATGGTGGGAAGACCCATCAACCTTAAAATCAGTCGTCCTGAAACAAAGAAGAGAAAAACAGTTTTAAAGGTAGTAGATCTTTCTGTTGCAAATGAGGATGGCACAATAGGATTAAATAATATTAACTTTAAATTAAAAAGTGGAGAAATATTAGGTGTTGCAGGAGTGGCAGGCAGCGGACAAAGAGAATTGTGCGAAACAATTGCAGGACTTATGGATGCTAAGACAGGTGCTGTATTATATAATAAAGAAAATATTATAGGGAAAACTCCCGATGAAATTATAAATTTAGGCATAAGCATGAGCTTTGTGCCTGAGGATAGATTAGGCATGGGTTTGGTAGGCTCTATGGACATGGTAGATAACATGCTGCTTAAATCATATAAGAAAAATAAAGGAGCTATAATAGATAAGAAACCCTCTAGGAAATTAGCTGAAGAATTAATTGATAAACTAAGTATTACAACTCCCGGAGTTGAAACTCCCGTAAGAATGCTTTCAGGGGGAAATGTTCAGAAGGTTCTTTTGGGAAGAGAAATTGAATCGGAGCCAAATGTTCTTATTACAGCATATCCTGTAAGAGGTCTTGATATAAATTCTTCCTATATAATTTATGATTTATTAAATGAACAAAAGAAAAAGAATGTTGCAATATTATTTATAGGAGAAGATTTAGATGTTCTGTTGGAGCTGTCTGACAGAATTATGGTTTTATGTCACGGCGAATTAATGGGAATTGTGGATGCAAAAAAAACAACCAAGGAAGAAATCGGGCTTATGATGGCAGGAAGAAAGATGGAAGGAGTTGACTCAGATGAATAACAGAAGTCATACACCTTTTATCAGAACTGTAAAAATATCTGAACGCTCAAGCAAGGATACGCTAAAAATAAGAATAGCCGCCTTTGTATTAGCGCTGGCAGCAGGAGGAATATTCATGCTGCTTTTAGGCTATAATCCCTTTGAATTGTATGGGACAATTATATCCGGAGCATTTAGAAGCAAAATGGCTTTCCAGGCAACAGTTAAATTTATGATTCCTTTATTAATGTCATCATTGGGTGTTGCCATGGCATTTAAAATGAGATTTTGGAATATAGGTGCTGAGGGACAGATAATTGTAGGAGCGGTTTGTGCTTCATATTTTGCACTATTTCACAATAATTGGCCTCATTTTTTATTATTGATTGTTATGTTTGCTGCAGGAGCTATAGGCGGAGGCTTGTGGGGATTAATACCTGCATACTTTAAATCAAAATATGACACTAATGAAACACTTTTTACATTGATGCTCAATTATATAGCATTGCACATAATTACTTACCTAAGGGATGGACCTTGGAAGGACCCGGACTCTTCAGGATTCCCGAAAATAGCAAGATTTGCTGCCAATGCTCAAATTGATAAAGTGTTTGGAGTACACTTCGGATGGATTATTGCTCTGATTCTTGTTATCATTGTATTTATATATCTTAAATATACAAAACATGGATATGAAATAAGTGTAGTGGGTGAAAGTAAATCTACTGCTAAATATGCAGGAATGGATGTTAAAAGGGTAATACTTCGAACAATGATTTTAAGCGGCGGGATTTGCGGTATCACGGGTATGATTCAGGCAGCGGGCTCAGATATGACTTTAGCATCTTCTGTTGCAGGCGGAGTTGGATTTACTGCAATAATTGTGTCCTGGCTGGCATATTTAAATCCTTTTGGAATACTTTTGGTTTCATTTTTATTCAGCATACTTGATAAGGGCAGCAGCGTGATGCAGTCTGCCTATGGATTGTCAACATATTTTGCAAGCGTGCTGCAGGGAATAATACTGTTTTTTATTTTAGGATGTGAATTTTTTATAAGATATAAATTTGTGCTTACTAAAAAAGGAGGGAAATAGTATGTTTATAAAATTTTTGATTGCTGCAGTATTTGCAGGAACCCCTCTGTTATTTGGTACAGTAGGTGAAATTATGAATGAAAAGGCAGGGCATTTAAACCTTGGAGTTGAAGGAATGATGGCTATGGGAGCATGTGCGGGATTCATGGCAGGATTTTTCAGCAATAATATCTATATTGCTCTTTTGGCAGCTTTTTTGGCAGGTATGCTTGGTGCTTTAATTTATGCTGTTTTAACGATTACATTTATGGCTAATCAAAATGTTACGGGGCTTACACTTACAATTTTCGGCGTAGGAATATCAAATTTTGTAGGAGAATTTATGCTTGTGAATTCTGCTTCAAGTTCCTTGAAGCTTCCTGAACAAATAACCGCACAAATCAGTAATATTAATATTCCCGGTGCCAGCACAATTCCGGTTTTAGGACCATTGTTATTCCAATATAATATTTTTGTATATTTAGGTGTGGTAATAGCTATAATTTGCGGCATATACTACAGTCGCACAAAGACAGGGCTGAATGTGAGAGCAATAGGAGAAAACCCGGGAACAGCAGATGCAGCGGGAATAAAGGTAACAAAATTAAAATACATTAATGTTCTTATTGGTGGAGGTATATGCGGTATAGGAGGAGCATACTGTTCCATGATTATTAACGGTGGTGTATGGATGAACAATCCGGTAAATGGTCAGGGGTGGATTTCTGTGGCTCTTGTTATATTTGCTACGTGGAGGCCATTAAGAGCTATTTTGGGCTCATTTATATTTGGAGCTTTCAATATTTTAAAATATTATTTCCCAAAAACAATTATTACTATTCCAAATGCATTTTATGATATGCTTCCATTTGTTATTACAGCATTAGTGCTTGTAGTAACTTCAATCAGAAAATCAAAAGAAAACTCACAACCGGCAAGCTGTGGAGTAAATTATTTCAGAGAAGAAAGATAGAACCTAGAATTCTGGAACCCAAAGGTCCGTCCCCAAAGTTCACCGTCCCCAAAGTTCTTGTTTATTTTGTATTTTTAAAGATTTTATTCCATATTATAATGTATAATACTTTGCTAAAATCAAAAACTACTTGTAAATGGAGGTAGTATGAGAAATATATTGTTTATTGTTATATTATCGTTATTATTGACAGGCTGTACTACATTTTCCGATGTTACTGAAATCGAAGCAGTAAATTTACAAAATGGTGTTAATATTATTATCCCTAGAGACAGCAAGGATGAGGATATTATTTTGGATGCAGTAAATAAGAAGAATAAAACAGATGAAGATATATCATCCCTATTGAATTATGAAATTACACTTAAAAAAGACAATGATCAAGAGGTCTGGATATTTTACTTTGATTTAGATAACCAAGCTGCATACCTTGCTCAGGACAAAACATTGTATAAAGTTAAGGACAATGCCGCAAAGCCATTGTTTTTAAGTGAAGTTTTTTCATATATATATGTTTCAACAATTTATGATTCGTATATTGAGTTAAACGGGCAAAAATTAAGCCCTGATATTGAATATAACTGGAACAGCAAAAATATAGAAGGACATTTTATAAACAACTCAGGAATATTAGAGGGTAAATATGAAGAGAATGAAATAATACCCGTATCACAGTTTGACTCCATAGATATTAAACATGAAAAGCAGCCTGACAACCAAATAATAAGAGTTTATTCGGAAGGTAGCTTGCTCAACACGGGAAATGAGCTACGTGAGGTTATAAGCAATATAAAAAGTGACGGTGAATATATGGTTGAATGTGAAAGCCAGTGGCACTTTAAGGACAGCTCCGGACCTTATGGCAGTCAGACATTGAAGTTCAATGTCTTGGTAGACATACCTACAGAAATTAACATAATTACAAAAGAGAATTACCCGGGTAATATTTTGTTGATTTCTGTCGAAAATTTAAATGCAGATGAAACAGTAAAATTAAAAACTGATGCTGTAAGAATAGACAATGATATTTATACATATAAAGATAAAAATTATTATATAATCCCAATAGATCTATATACACAGCCCGGTGAGTATAATGTAACAGCTGTTATAAATGAAGGTGCAGAAAATGAATATACATTGGAAAAAACATTGACTGTGGCTAACAGAAGTTTTAAAACACAATATCTTACAGTCAGTGAAGAAATGAATGAAACAAACAACGATAATGCAGCAATTTTTGAATTTGCACAGCTTGTAAAGCCTGCAAGAACAGAGTCAGCAAAGAAAAAGCTATGGGAGGGTACATTTATAATGCCTGTTGAAGGAGAGTTGACAACAGATTTTGCAGAAATAAGATATGTAAATAATGAAATTTCTTCTTCTCGACACTCAGGTCTTGATTTAGCTGCTCCCAAGGGTACTCCTGTCATAGCTCCCAATAACGGAAGAGTCACATTTTCCATGGAGGGGCTTCTTTCTCCCGGCAGCACGGTTGTTATTGACCATGGAATGGGGCTTTTCACTTCTTACTATCACTTAAATACAATTGATGTAAAAAAAGGCGATGAAGTTAAAAAGGGGGATGTCATTGGAACTGTTGGTACAACAGGATTTTCAACGGGACCTCACTTGCATTATGCAGTAAGCATTTATAACACGTATGTAAACCCATATCAAACCTTAAGTGGAATAATTGACTAAGACTGTTTACCTTGCATGAATTATGTTATATAATAAAAATAATAAATTTTTAGGGGGTTAAGCTCATGCTTACAATTGAAAAAATCAAAGAAGCACAAAAACGCATTGCACCATTTGTGTATAAGACTCCTCTTCTTCATTTAGATAACTTAGAAGAATATTTAGGTTGTCAGGTATACGCTAAAATGGAATCGCTTCAAAAGACCAATTCATTTAAAGTTCGTGGTGCGGTTAATAAATTAATGACCTTGTCGGAAGAGGAACTTAATAAAGGAATTATTACGGTTTCATCAGGAAATCATGGCAAGGCTGTAGCTTATGCAGCTACTTTGTTGGGAAAAACAGCTAGAGTAGTAATTCCGGATAATGCTCCAAAGATAAAGGTTGAAGGTATACAATCATATGGAGC
>JAQVRY010000172.1 GCA_028700795.1 Tissierellia bacterium
ATGACCTAACCCCATTTTTTAGAGAAGCCCCCAACTTCGGTTGGGGGACTTATTTTTATTTTTTGACAAATATCGATTTTAGCACTATAATAATAATGTTAAACTTTATAAAAATATAAAAAGATGATGAAATAATAGGAGTATATTATGTATTATAATAATTTTGGCGAAAGAAGATTATCTATGCTTATGGATTTTTATGAACTTACAATGGCAAATGGATACTTTTCTAACGGAATGAAGGATGAAATAGTATATTTTGATTTATTTTTCAGAAAGAATCCGGATGGTGCAGGGTTTTCAATAGTTGCAGGTTTAGAGCAAATAATTCAATATATAAAGGAATTGAAATTTTGTGAAGAGGATATTAAATACTTAAGAAGCAAAAAATTATTTACGGAAGAATTCTTACAGTATTTGAAGGAGTTTAAGTTTTCAGGTGATATATATGCAATTCCTGAAGGAACTCCGGTATTTCCCAATGAACCTTTGATTACTGTAAGAGCTAAAACAATTGATGCCCAAATAATAGAAACAATGTTGCTGTTAACAATGAACCATCAAAGCTTAATTGCTACTAAAGCAAGTCGTGTAGTGAGAGCAGCTAAGGGTAAACCAATAATGGAATTTGGTGCAAGAAGAAGCCAGGGCTATGACGGCGCAATTTATGGAGCGAGGGCTGCTTATATAGGTGGAGTAGTTGGAACAGCCACAACATTGGCTGATGAAGCCTTTGGTGTTCCAGCGCTGGGAACCATGGCTCATTCATGGGTTCAAATGTTTGAAAGTGAATATGAAGCATTTAAGACATATGCAGAAAGTTATCCTGATGACTGCAATTTATTGATTGATACATACAATGTTGTAAAAAGCGGAATACCAAATGCAATCAGAGTATCCAAAGAAGTATTGGAGCCTATGGGCAAAAGACTTAAAGGAGTTAGAATTGACAGCGGCGACATAGCATACTTGAGCAAGAAATGCAGGAAGATGCTTAACGAACAGGGGTTGCACGACTGTGCAATAGTTGCATCAAACAGTTTAGATGAATTCATTATTTCCGATTTATTGGACCAAGGTGCAAAAATAGATTCCTTCGGTGTTGGAGAGCGATTAATCACAGCTAAGTCAGAGCCTGTATTCGGATGCGTTTACAAACTTGTGGCTGTTGAAAAGGATGGAATGATTGTTCCGAAGATTAAAATATCGGAAAACGAAGAAAAAATAACAAATCCCGGCTATAAAAAAGTGTTTAGACTATATGACAAAAAAACACACAATCCCATAGCAGATGTAATAACATTGGCTGATGAAATAATCGATGATTCAAAGCCATATACAATATTTGATGAAATACATACTTGGAAGAAGAAGAGAGTGTCAAGGTTTTATGCAAAAAATCTTCAGGTGCCGGTTTTCATAAACGGGGAATGTGTATATGAAAGCCCAAGCTTAAATGATATCAGAGCATATTGCAAAATAAAGGTCGATAACCTGTGGGGAGAAATAAAAAGATTCTCAAATCCTCATAATTACTATGTAGACTTGTCTAAAAATTTATGGGATTGCAAGCAAAATTTAATATCTATTTACAGCTTCAAGTAAGCAGACAACCCAAATTTTTCGGTTTTTAAAAAATTTGGTGTTGATCGCTTATCCTGAGCGAAAGCGAAGGATCTCATGAGATTCTTCACTGCGTTGAGAATGACAAAACCCGCGGGTCAAGTCATCTTTATACCGAATAATTATCAAAATAACCTTGTATATAAACTATAGGTGTCCCTTTATCTCCGCTTCCTGACGTTAAATCGCAAAGTGAGCCTATGAGGTCTGTAAGTCTTCTTGGAGTAGTTCCTTGAGATTCCATGCTGTCTTTTAAATCACTGTCCTTATTCATAATATAATCGCAGATAGCCTTTTCAAGTTCCTCGCCTTTAAGGTGTGGAAATAGATTGTCTGCCAAATACTTAAGCTTTAATTCATTAGGAGTACCGATTAATCCTTCTGTAAATCCGGGAGAAACAACAGGGTCTGCCAATTCCCAGATCTTTCCTACAGGATCTTTGAAAGCTCCATCCCCGTATATCAAGACTTCAATTTTCTTACCTGTAAGCTCAAATAGTTTTTCTTGTATTCTTTCAACCACAACTTGACAGTCTCTTGGAAAAAGCTTCACTGAGTCTTCGGTTGCCTTGTTCGTTCCTAAAAGACCGTATTTTTCATTGAAACCACTGCCTTCTACCGATTGATTCAAAATTTCATCCAAGCCGTAAACAGTTTCTGCACCTTGTGATTTTAACAATCTTTTGCTTCTTTTTCTTGTATGAATATCGCAAGTAATAACATTCTTGGTATAATTTAAAATACTTATG
The DNA here is from genome assembly GCA_028700795.1 of Tissierellia bacterium. Taxonomy (GTDB): domain Bacteria; phylum Bacillota; class Clostridia; order Tissierellales; family Sedimentibacteraceae; genus Sedimentibacter. The sequence continues at coordinate 2,373 of JAQVRY010000172.1, forward strand.
GGATTATTTGCAAAAATGACTTCAACTTCGGTACCGCTTTCTCTTATAATATCAGAATAATATTTAATATAATCCACTCCCGTAAAAATATGTTTGGTATTCTTAAAGTGGCTCCTAAATTCATTCTCAGTAAGTATATCCGTCCAAGGATTAACTCCTTCCTCATCAAGCAGGTCATAATCAACTAATGGATTACCTACTTCATCTGAAGGATAACTGAACATCAAATATATTTTTTTGAATGATTTAGCAATTCCTTTAAGACAAATAGCAAATCTGTTTCTGCTTAAGATTGGAAATATTAAACCTACAGTATCACTGTCGAATTTTTGTTTTACATCCTTTGATATTTGTTCAATATTAGCAAAATTACCTTGTGCTCTGGCGACAATAGCTTCCGTAAGACCTACGATATCCTTATCTCTTAAGGAAAAGCCCTCATTTTTGGAAGCTTTCAGCACAGAGTCAACAGTTATTTTTACTATGTCATCACCTTTTGTAATTATTGGAGCCCTTAATCCTCTGACAACAGTTCCTACCATTCTTTCCATCTTTGTCTCCTTAATCTTTAATTCTAAAGTCTTTGCTTCATTGAT
>JAQVRY010000048.1 GCA_028700795.1 Tissierellia bacterium
GGCATTTTAACGGGAGTAAGAGTTGTAAAAACCTTAATTACTGCAAAAAGGAACTCAAAAAGCGACGAAGAAATAAATTATATTCTTAGAAACACATACGAAGTAAAAGAAGAAAAGATAAAGCTTCTATGGGACATACTAAAAATAGAAGAAAAGTATATTGATGAAAATATAAACAAAAAAAATTATAATTTATACATAGGTATTCCCTTTTGCCCTTCTAAGTGCAGTTATTGCTCCTTTACATCATATGTAAATAGCCCTGATAAAAAAATAAATTCTTATTTAGACACCCTAATATATGAAATTGAAAAAACTATTGAATTTGCCAAAAAGAAAAATCTCAATTTACATACAATTTATGTAGGTGGGGGAACACCTTCTATATTAAATGAAGAGCAAATTAACAAAGTTTTTAACACAATAAAAAAGCATTATGATTTATCGAAAATTAAGGAAATTACATTTGAAGCAGGGCGACCAGATACTATAAGCCAAGAAAAGCTAATTTGTTTGAAAAACAATTTTGTTAACAGAATATCCATAAACCCTCAAACAATGAATGATAACACCTTATCCTTAATAGGTAGGAAACATAATAGCAATGAAATTATTGAAAAGTATTTTTTAGCAAAGAAGATAGGGTTTGAAATTATAAATATGGATATTATTTTGGGGCTACCCGGAGAAAATGAGGAAGATGTAAGAAATACAATTGAAATAATTGCAGATTTAAGCCCTGAAAATATTACTGTACATTCATTGGCGTATAAAAAGAATTCTCATCTTACAAGAGAGAGCAATGAACTGCTAAAGGATTATGATTTAATAAGCATGATGCATGATGTGGTTAATAAAGTTTGCGAAGAAAAAGAATATAAACCATATTATATGTACAGGCAAAAAAACATTAAAGGCAACTCTGAAAATGTAGGCTATACTAAGGAAGACAAGGAAAGTATATACAACATGGTTATAATAGAAGAATTAGAAACCATTCTTGCATGCGGCCTTGGGGCTTCAAGCAAAATAATGACGGGAGAACATAACCATAAGCCTGTAAGAAACTTCAAAAGTTTAGAAGAATATTCAACCCGAATCGATGAAATAATAAATAAAAAGAAAAATTTATTAGGAGTATAAATGAAAAAAGTACAAATGTTTTATATGGAAAATTGTCCTCATTGCAGGAGAGCATTTAAGATGATTGATGAGATAAAATCCAAGGACTCTAAATATTCTAAAGTAGAAATAGAATGTATAGATGAAACGAAGGAAGCACAAATAGCAAATGCTCATAATTATTACTATGTTCCAACGTTTTATGTGGATGGTATAAAGTTACACGAAGGGGTACCAACTGAAGAAAAAATCGAAAAGGTATTTCAAGAAGCAATAAAATAAATCAAAAAATCAGGACAGTTAGTCCTGATTTTTATTAAATTAGATTACTTTTCACAATGCTTGGTATCTGCTTCAGTTTCAAAATGAATTATAAGTGCTATTGCTGCTCTCATTATTATTAATGCTCCAAGAGTTATCAATTGTTCTTTGGAATGAGCTGTAATCGATTTGAGAACTTCAGCTCCCAATATATATGCCAGTGCCATTTCCAATGCCCTGGAAAATTCAATTTTTGCTTGTTTATTTGTAAATTCAAATTTAGACATTAGATACTTTATTAATGTTTTTACTGCACTGTAAGCAACAATTATAACGCTTACAAATTCTAAGGTGTAAGCAACATAATGAACTGCGGTTTCCATTAAGTGTTCCAATTAAAACCTCCAAATTTATATTATATATTTGACGTATGTTATTATATTGTATTTTAATAATAATGTCAAAACTTCTTTTCAAGAAATGAAGCAAATTTATACACAATATTGTCCCAAAAAGAATAATAAATAATTGAGAGCAAAAGTCATATTAAGCCTGTTTATATATATAAATAAATAAAGGGGTGAGATATATGATTATACATATGAGTAAAAGAAAATTTATAATTATATCAATTATAGTTTTATTGCTGGCAGTTTTTTTAATTTACAAAATTTTTAATAATTTTTCCGTATCTGTTTCAGCAAATATATCAAATTGGGGACTTAAATTTAATGCTGAGGGAGTAGCTCCCATGGGCAATGCAGGAAAGGAATTTCTAAAAAAATACAATGCTTATTATGTGGGAGAGCCGGATGATAAGTGTATTTATCTCACGTTTGACGCAGGGTTTGAAAACGGAAATACTCCTAATATACTTGATACTCTAAAAGCTCATGATGTGAAGGCTGCATTTTTCTTAGTGGGACACTATTTGGAAAAAGAGCCGGAGCTTGTTAAAAGGATGGTTAATGAAGGTCATACAGTAGGAAATCATACCTATCACCATCCCGATATGTCATTGATTTTAGATAAAGAATCATTCAACAGGGAGCTAACATCTTTAGAAGAATTGTACAAGGAAATAATAGGCGAAGATATGCCCAAATATTACAGACCTCCTCAGGGGAAGTTCAATGAAGAAAATTTAAAGATGGCTGATGAATTAGGATATAATACAATTTTTTGGAGCCTTGCATATGTTGATTGGTATAAAAATGATCAGCCAACCAAAGAACAGGCATTCAACAAGCTTATTCCTCGTATACACCCGGGAGCAATAATTTTGCTTCACAGCACATCTGATACAAATGAACAGATATTGGATGAGCTTTTAACAAAGTGGAAAGCCTTAGGATACACATTTAAAACATTGGATGACCTAACAAGATGACAAGGGGAAGGGGTTGCTGTTATAAAAATAACCCATATTTTTAAAGATTTTTATTGTTGACAAAACAAATATGGTGTGATAATTTAGTTGTATATATTGCAGGGGAAGAGTAGTCATAAAGCAATGATTATAGCAAGACAGGGACGATGGAAGCCTGTTATTAACTTTTGATGAAGACACCTCAATAAAGCAAATTCTAATGAGAGGGACTTTTAGTCCAAATAGGGTGGCAACGCGGGTTATACTCGTCCCTAAGTCAGGGGACGAGTTTTTTGATGGAGCTTGTAATTTGAAATATAGATGATAAAATATTATGCTATGGAGGGCAGCTATGGATAAAATGGGAGAACTTAGAAGAACAAATATGTGCGGAGAGTTAAATAAAGACCATATTGGCAGAGAAGTTGTGCTTATGGGATGGGTGCAAAAAAGAAGAAGCTTAGGCGGTCTGATTTTTGCTGACTTAAGGGATGTTACAGGTTTGATTCAAATTGTTTTTGATGCGGACGTAAATAAGGAAGCATTTGAAAAGGCAGAAAATTTAAGAAGTGAATATGTTATTGCAATAAATGGAAAAGTATTTGAAAGACAGTCCAAAAACCTTGAAATGGCAACGGGAGAAATAGAAGTTTATGCCGAAGAGCTTAAAATTTTAGATACTGCAGAAACGCCTCCTATTTATATAAAGGATAATGATGATGTTTCTGAACAAATGCGGTTAAAATTCAGATACCTTGACTTGAGAAAGCCTTCCATGCAAAAGAACTTATTGATGAGAAGCAAGACATCAAAGGTAATAAGAGACTTTTTATATGACAATGGATTCAATGAAATAGAAACACCATTTTTAGCAAAACCTACACCTGAAGGAGCAAGGGATTATTTGGTACCCAGCAGAATTTCAACAGGCAATTTCTATGCATTGCCTCAGTCACCTCAGATATACAAACAGCTTTTGATGGTTTCGGGAATGAACAGGTATTTCCAGATAGTAAGATGTTTTAGAGATGAAGATTTAAGGGCAAACCGACAGCCTGAATTCACTCAGGTTGACATTGAAATGTCTTTTGTGGATGCAGAAGATGTAATGGCAATAAATGAAAGGCTTATTCAGAAAATATTCAAGGAAGTAAAAAATATCGATATTAAGCTTCCATTAAGACGAATGCCATATAATGAAGCCATGGATAAATACGGTTGTGACAAACCTGACCTTCGTTTTGGGTATGAGCTTAAAAATATTACAGGTGTGTTTAAAAGTTCTGCATTTAATGCATTCAAATCAGTTTACGAAAACGGCGGTTTGATAAAATGCATAAAAATTGACGGAGCATCAGAGGATTATTCCAAGAAGGGTATTTCAAAGCTTGAGAAATTTGTTAAATCTCATGGTGCAAAAGGTTTAGCTTGGTTTAAATATGAAAACGGCGAATTTGATTCACCTATTGCTAAATTTTTAGGAGAAGGCGAAATAAATGAATTAATGTCATTGTTGGATGTCAAGGAAAAAGATATAGTATTTATAGTAGCTGACAATGAATCCGCAGTAAATACAGCACTTAGCGCATTGAGAACTGAAATTGCCAAAGAAAGAAATTTAATTGATAATGATGTTTTTGAATTGGTGTGGATTACAGAATTTCCATTGTTTGAATACAGTGAAGAAGAAGATAGATACGTAGCAAAGCACCATCCATTTACATCACCTGTAGATGAGGATATAGATAAATTAGAATCAAGTCCGGGAGAAGTGAGAGCAAAAGCATATGACATCGTAATAAACGGTGACGAGATTGGCGGCGGAAGCATACGAATCACAAACAGAGAACTGCAGAACAGGATGTTCAAAGCCCTGGGCTTTACAGAAGAAGAAGCACTTAGGAAATTTGGTTATCTGCTTGAAGCATTTAAGTACGGCGTACCACCTCATGGAGGAATTGCATATGGATTGGATAGATTTATGATGCTGTTGACAGGTGCAGACAGCATAAAGGATGTAATTGCATTTCCAAAAACGCAAAGTGCTTCCTGCTTGATGACTGAATCTCCCAGCCAAGTATCTGAAAAACAGCTGGATGAACTGAAAATTACATTAAATGAGTAAGAGAAAGGAAATATAATGGATAATATAGGAAAGATTGAAAAAATAGATGGAAACATGGCTGTTATTTCAGTTAAGAGGGTATCAGCCTGCGGGGACAGCTGCAAAAGCTGCGGCTCCTCATGCAAGGTTAACAGCGTTATTTTCGAAACTGATATTTCAGATGTAGAAGATGAGATTTATGTTGGAGACTATGTGGAAATTCGAGCAGAAAATGAAGTGATGCTTAAGCATATTGCAGTTCTTTATGGACTTCCTTTATTATTGATGCTATCAACAGTTTTTATCTTTCAAATGATTCTGAAGGGTCCAAATAAGGATATAATTTCTGCAGTTGCTTCATTGTTTTCATTAATTATTTCATTTTATCTCTTGAAGGCTTACGATAAGAGCGAAATGAAAAAGAATGCATTGAAATTTACGGTTGGAAAGAAGCTGTAAGAGGAATGTCCCCGAGGGTAGTATTATGAATATTTTTGAAATGCAATACCAAAAAAACATAAAAAAAGAGGGCCCTCTTGCAGAGCGTATGAGACCTTTAAATTTAAGTGAATTTGTTGGACAAGAGCATATAGTCGGTGAAGGGAAAATATTAAACAGAGCAATTGAAGCTGATAAGCTTACTTCTGCAATTTTTTATGGACCTCCAGGAACCGGCAAGACAACATTGGCTAAAATTATAGCAAATACTACAAACAACAACTTTACGACTTTAAATGCCGTTACCAGCGGCATAAAGGATATAAAGGAAAAAATAAAATTTGCCATTGATGAACTTTCAATTTACAATAAGAGAACAATTCTCTTTATAGATGAAATTCATCGTTTCAATAAAGCTCAACAGGATGCCTTGCTTCCATATGTGGAAAATGGTACAATTGTATTGATAGGAGCAACTACAGAAAATCCATATTTTGAAGTTAATTCGGCATTGATTTCTCGCTCCTTGGTTTTTGAATTTATAAATATTGATATTGATGATATAAAAAATGTTATCAGAAAATCATTGACAGATAAAAGAGGATTTGGCAACAGAAAAGTAGAAATTGACGAAGATGCCATAAATCATATTGCAGAATACTCAAACGGCGACATAAGAAGTGCCCTTAATGCTTTAGAGCTTGGAGTGGAAACAACTGATGTAATTGACGGAATAATAAAAATAAATATAGAGATTGCATCTGAATGTATTCAAAGAAAGAAATTAGATTATGATAAAACGGGGGATAATCATTATGATACCATATCAGCTTTCATAAAAAGCATGAGAGGTTCCGACCCGGATGCAGCAGTTTATTGGCTTGCAAAGATGATAAAGGCTGGAGAAGACCCGAAGTTTATTGCAAGAAGAATAATAATCTGTGCTTCAGAAGATGTGGGAAATGCAGACCCGAGAGCCTTGGAAGTTGCAGTCAACGCATTTAAGGCGGTTGAAATAATAGGTTTTCCGGAAGGTCGGATAACCCTTGCCCAAGCTGCAATTTATATTGCATGTGCGCCAAAGAGCAATTCTGTTATTAATGCAATTGACAAAGCAATGAAAGCTGTCGAAAATAGCTCACATGAAGTTCCGGCACATTTAAAGGATAAGCACTACAAAGGTGCTGAAAAGCTTAACAGGGGAATAGACTATAAGTATCCTCATGATTATGAAAAGTTTTATGTAAAACAACAGTATATGCCTGAAATCATAAAAACAAAATTTTATGAGCCTAAGGAGTCAGGCTATGAAAGCAAAATTAAAAAATTCTTGGAATATTTGAGACAGTAAGGGGGCACAAAATGTATAAGCTATTTGGTAAAATTACCGACCCAAATATAGAAAGTATTATAAATAGCAAGCTCAATTTTGACAATTTAAATAAAGATCAAATTTACGATATCCATGTAGATTTTTATAACTCAGATTTAGAAGAAGATATGTTAAATGTTGATGTTTCTTATGAAATTAAGAGAGTGCATTATTTGTTTATCAAAAAAATAAGAACTATGTTTGAAAACAATCAAATTAAAATAAATGAGTTTTATCTGATGGGTACAATAGTTGATATGAAAGAAAATGAAATCAATATTTCGATTTTAAAATCAAAGGGCGATAGTAAGAAAAATGTAGTATGGCCTTGCAAGGAAATATTCTTGTTTGAAGATCAAAAGAATAAGTTGGATGCATTGCTATTCAGCAATCAAATTTCTGAAGAGGACTATGAATCAAATTTGGAATTCTTGAAAGATGAATTAAATATATATGAAAATGACGAGGAGCATAAATATATAAATTAGCCGCCATGGAACCTTCTTTGCAAATATTAATAAAATAAAGGCAAGGAGGTATCCTAATGGAAGTTTTTGTTATTACCTTTTTGCACGGAAATTATGCTGTTGCAGCATACAACAAACTGCAAGGCTATGGAGTGAAAAATATACATTTGATGCAAACTCCTTTCAGTATAAAGAATGAGTGTGATTTATGCATAAGGACAAACGACCGTAGAACATTGGATATGGTTTTAAATGAATGCAGAGGGAAATATCCCGTTAGCAATGTTTACAGCCAAATAAATAAAAATGGCTCATATGTATATAAATTGTTGCCATAATATATCAAAAGCTCGGCAAAAATGCCGAGCTATTATTATGGTGACCCTAAGAGCTTACAGGTATCATGACTTGAGTGATATTCAGCGGGTCATCTAATTTAACTGAACCATCCAATTCAATATCAAGATAAACTTCTTGAGGATAACCGGAGGCGACAAGTCCATTTTGTTCCATGTAATAGTTTAAAGATTCGTATGCTTTCCACAATTCGTAATAACTACCTCTAAAATCAACAGTTACAGCAGTTACTTCAGGGAAACGTACGGTTTCAGCAGATAAGTACTCCTTATCAACAGGAATGCAAACTTTAACGGTGAAATCGTCAATTGGAAATTTACCCTGCAAAAGTCCATAATCATTGTATTCGCAAAATTCCGGCCAGGCCCGGCTTATGGTTACACCTTTGCGTATAAGCTCATCATAAAATTCGCCGATAGAAAAAAGTGCTTGAGTTAAATCTTTAGCCTCAATATTCTTGCAGAGGCAAATGCGTTCTGGCAGCTCTATTTCATGTACTGTGAGATCACCGGTCTTTGTGTCAAGGATTTTCAGATTATCGATAGCATGATTGAGCATATCACGCCGATAAGTTAACTCTTTTATTTTCTTCGCTACATGCTTTCCGCCTTCTATATAATCTCTAATTTCCAACAATGACAGTCCTGCATCTTTTAGTCCCAAAATTATGCGCAGTCGAATTAGATTTTCACGGCTATAATAGCGATAATTAGATTCTTTATCGGTGTAATCAGGCTTAATTAATTTCTTTGATTCGTAGAATCTAAGAGTATCAACACTCACACCACAAACAGTTGCAATTTCGCCAATAGAAAATAGTCCCTTTGGTTTTGTCATATTGTATAACACTCCTTCAACATCGTCTCAAAAAAACTTGACTCTAGAGTTAACTTTAGATGTATAATTATTTTAGCATAAAACTAATTTAGATTCAATTTATTTAAAAAGAATTGGAGGAAAAAGTGACAATGTCAAAAATTAAAAAGGGAATATCAAGTATACTGATAATTATGTTTTTGGTACTTACCTATATGCCATCGGAAGTTCATGCTTATACACCCACACCTGAAACGCTTTATGTGGGAGATACACTTGTATATAACAGCGATGATGACACAGACTGGGAGGTTGAGACCCCATACTACTGGAAAGAGTCGGAAAGCGGTGACAATTCTTATGCCCGAACAGGCAGTGCTGACGATTACCTATTCTCTTTATCCATAGATGGGAAAGGAGATTACTTAACGCTGACACTCAATGGAATTGAAATTTCTCGTTCAAATTCAGGAGACTATGACTACGGAATATATTCTAACAAAGCGCTCCATATAGTTTTAGAAAATAGCACTACAAACATCATCAATGTTCCTAACAGAACCCCACCTGAAGAAAGCAGTGGAATTTTTGTTTCGGGAGCTCTGACAATAGAAGGCAAGGGCTCTTTATCAGTGTCTGGCGGAACTAATGGAATTATGGCATGGGGTTGGGGTGCAGCACTTAAGATAGAAGGCGGTAAGATTAATTCTTCCGGTAATGCATACGGTATTATAGTTGATGGAAATGTCAGAATAAATGGGGGTACGGTGAATGCAACCGGATTAAATGATAGTAGTGATGGTATCGCAGCAACAGGAAATCTTACAATGTACGGTGGCAGCATTACAGCTTCTGGAAACAGAAACGCTGTCGGCGTTAATGGCAGTACGGAAGTCTCAATTGATAATTATAAATATAGAACAAATACAATAACTACTAATCCAGAAACAGATTATACTATGTCCCAAGACATTGCTTTCACCAATAGCACTGACTTTAAATACGTTGAAATTATATCCTGCCCAAGGGTGTGTGTCAGCGGCGACAATGAAGGATATAGTGATGATTCCAGCTCCGTAGTGGTTTCAGGTGTAGCTGATAGTGGCAATACTTCTTATTGGCTGAATGGGGACGATGGCAAAATCACAAGCACCAGCGCAAGCGCTATCAACTACAATGTAAAATACAACGAAGCCACCAGGACACTGACACTAAAAGATGCAAACATAACAAGCTATTACTCAATGAACAGAATGGGAATTTACGCTTATAATACCGATTTGAACATTGTTCTTGAGGGTCACAGTGTTATCGGAAATGAAACAGATCTAAATGACTTAAATGAAGGAATTTATGTTAATGGAAATTTATCCATATCATCCGATTCAGGTGGAACTCTGACAATTATTGCTCCTTCTAATTCAGGCTACAATGGAATAAGGTCTGGAAATGACTTAACAATTGAAGGTGCAGAGGTTACAATTATAACTGAAGATAAAGGAATATATACCAATGGTGGATTTTCTCTTGTCGATGGTGAAGTTTCCATCGAGTCTGGAAAAGATGGCATAAGAGCGTCGGAAGACATTGTGGTTACAGGGGGCAACACAAAACTAAATGTTACAGCCGGTGATAGTAGTGATTTTGGAATTTCCTCATATGGGAATATATTGATTGATGACGCCGAACTTAACGTAAATAAGCTTGGCAATTCTGGAGATGCTGTCTATGCAGATAATGATATCCGAATTTCCGGAGCTGCAAAGATTAAAGTTGTAGATTGGAGTATACATGATACAGATTGTGGACTGCACAGCGTTGGCAGTGTAGCCATAGGCGATACGGCATATGTAGATATTTGCTCGCAAAGCACAGGTATTTATGCCGGAGGATATACAGAAGGAGATGTTCTCATAGGATATGTATGGAACGGCAGCAATTATGTGGCTTCCGGCAGTCCGACGGTAAAGATTGACGAAGCATCCAGCATCGAAGCAATAACACCTGAAAGTGATGGTGATTTTACTGTTGGAACAAAAGGTATCAATGCTCTTAATGGAAGCATTTCTATCTCCGAGGGTCAAGTTACAGCTATAGGCAACGAGGGTGCAATCAGCTTTAAAGAGGATGCCTCATTATCGCTGCCTTTATCCTACAAATACAAATCTAATAACGAGGCCAGCGAACCAGACACAGACTATGAATTCGAGGATTATGTATATTCAACTGAACATAAGTATCTTCAAATCCTAAGCTCATATACTATAACAAAAGCTGCTGCTGAAAACGGTAGTTTTACTGTATCAGTCACCAGCACAGAAACTGCAATAGCATCTGCAGGCGATATTGTTACTCTTTCAGCTATTCCTGACAGCGGTTATAAATTTTCTTCATGGAACGTATATAAGACCGGTGACAATAACACGAGGATCAGCGTAAGTGATAATGCATTCACAATGCCTGCATACCCTGTGACGGTTGAAATTTCTTTTGCTGAAATTATATCTTCTAGCGGCAGCAAACCTTCACACACCATAACTGTCACTGAGACGAGCAGCGGACTTTTCAGTGATTCTGAAATAAAAATAATGGCTGAGGCAAATATGATTAGTGCATTTTCAAATTCAGTGGAGGTAAAGGTAACTGATACAAATGAAAGTGCTGATAGCTTCATGCTTGGAATTGGTAACACTGTTTATCCTTTTGATATTTCATTGTATATTAAAGGAACAAACACCAAAACAAAACCAAATGATGGATATGCTGTGACTATTTATCTTCCTGTACCTGATGACTTGTTAGATGTTAAAAATAATATTTCGGTAGCACACAAATCTAATGATAATAGAGTTAAAATGATAGATTCTGAGCTAAAGCAAATTGATGGAACTTGGTATATAGTTTTTAAAGCTAGTGAGTTTTCGCCTTACGCTTTGGTAGTGAGCGATACCGGTAACTATTTAGAAAAAACGGGTGTGCCGTACTATATTGATTCAAGTGGAAATGAAATTTTTATTGGCTTTGCAGCAAATGAAAAATATATAGCACCTCCCGGCACCTATGTATTGTTTAAAGAAAACAAAAAGAGTTACTCAGACATCAACTCGCATTGGGCAATAAACTACATTGATTTTGTAACAGAACGCGAAATATTTCTCGGTACAGAAAATAGTGTTTTTTCGCCGGATTTAGTTATGACACGCGCTATGTTCACAACGGTTATTGGTCGTCTTTACGAACGCAGCTTCGGTGAAATAAAAATTTACCAGGAACATGTTTTTAAAGATTGTGACTATGATGGATACTACGGAAGATATACGGACTGGGCTTCAGAAAATAACATAATCAGCGGTTATGGGAATGGGCTTTTCGGACCGGATGATCCGGTTACCCGCCAACAGATGGCAGCAATTTTTTACCGTTTTGCAGATTTCTTGGGTGTTGAATTTGAAAACACTAATACTGAGCTTAGCTACCCTGACTCTGCTTTCATTTCAAGCTGGGCTGTGAATGCTGCCCGGTACTGCCAAGACAATGGCTTAATCAAAGGTCGTGACAATGGAAACTTTGTACCGGATGGTAATGCAAATAGAGCTGAGGTATCAGCTATTATAGAAAGATTTATTAATAATACTTTAAAATGATTGAATA
>JAQVRY010000049.1:0-2508 GCA_028700795.1 Tissierellia bacterium
AAATGAAAAACCCACTGACATAGTGGGTTTTTTTAGTAATAATAACGCTAACTATTTGTGATTAATCATCAATAGATGTTGATCTCGTTCGGCATCCGCCGCCTGCACCGCCTACTGAATTCTCGTCAATTTGACGTGGGAATAACCTTGGGAATGTGGGGCATATAGCTGCTTGTTCAGGCGACAACTCTACAAATCCTGTAGAAAGTACGCAAAGCTGAACAGGAACAACTATTTTCTTTTCACAGGAGATACAAAGTGAAATAATAAGATTTACTGACAATACTCCTGTTCTCGGGTCAATTTCAAAGTCTCTTTGAATGCTGTTAGTTGCAAGTCTTACAACACAATCCAAGTTGCAGAATTCAGTGAATCGTGGCAAGAATGCAGTATCAAATACCGAAGGTACACAAATTTCAAAGAAATTAGTCAATACCAATGGATTGCATTCAGGAGCAATTTCAACTACTGCTGATAATGTAATTATACTTTCTCTGGATGAGTCACATGGTGAAACAACTAAATCAATTTCGATTTCAACACATCCTGAAACTTCAATGTTCTGAGTTCCAAATATTGGGGTACCCAGTTCATCATCATCACAGAATGATGTATCTGCATACACTAATTTTTGGCTTAATGTTCCGTCAGGTCCTATAACCTTATAGTCACAACCGTCTTCTTTTTTTACAAACTGTCCTCCTGACAATGTAGTATTAGGAGTAATCTTTAAATTGCATTCATCCTTAATATTATCCGGATTGAAGAATTTTCTGCATCGAATATCTGCTATTCTTATAATATTAGTTCCACATCCTAAAGGTGGTTCAAAACAAGTATTCGGAGCTGTTTTTAACCCTTGTAGGTTAAATAAAACTGCATCATAAACCTTTTGTACGTATATGGGTTCTGAAACTACATTTCTTAATGTACCATCCCAGTCGCAACCTGTTTGACCGGTGCAACATCTATCAGCAATGCCTCCAGTTCCCAAGACATCGTTTTTATTTGAGCATTTCATGCTGGCATAACCTCCTCATAATTTCTGTTACTTTACTTTAATATATTCTAAACACATATAGTTGTTACACACATTAAAAAAAACAATTTGTTTGCGAAACTGAGGATTCTCATCATTGGTGTGGAGGCACACTTAATATATTTCTATTGAATTTTTTCAACTGTTATTGTAAAGTATATTAAAGAATAAGATTTCAGGAGGAAAAATGAATCCAGTAGTAAAATTTGAGTTTGAAAACGGGGATATAATCAAAGCGGAATTATATCCGGAAATGGCACCAAACACTGTAAAAAATTTCATTTCATTAATTAATAAGAATTATTACGATGACAAGATTTTTCACAGAGTTATTAAAGGCTTTATGATTCAGGGAGGATGTCCAAATGGGAATGGAATGGGCGGTCCCGGATATTCCATAAAAGGTGAATTTAATTCAAATGGTTTTAATAATGAGCTAAAGCATACAGAAGGAGTACTGTCAATGGCAAGGTCAATGTCTCCTGACTCTGCAGGCTCTCAATTTTTCATAATGCATCAAAAATCACCTCATCTTGACGGGCAATATGCGGCATTTGGAAAAGTAATTGAAGGTATGGACGTGGTAAATAAAATTGCAGCAACAAAAACAGACCGCATGGACAGACCTGTTTCAGAAGTTAAACTTAACAAAGTAACAGTTGATACATTCGGAGAAGTATACGAAGAACCGGAAATTATACTCTAACTAAAAATGAGGTCCTTCGGGCAGGCTCTCAGATGGCAAATCGTCATCCTGAGCGTAGCGAAGGATCTCATTTAAAACCCTAAATTTTCACCGACCAAAATTACTTTTATTTTGTTTTTAGGTCTGCAGAATCTTGTAACAAGAATTTGACCGCATATTGTATCGCTCATGGTGCAATCTGAACATTTTCCCGTAAAGTGACATGGTGTTTGTGAATTTGTTCTGAATGTGTTAGGAACAGTTGCATCAAGTCTTGCTTTTTTCAGTGCAACATCCAAATCCGTTACTATTTTGTTCATTCCTGCCACAACTATAACACTGTCAGGACCGTAACAATATGCGGCAAGACGGTTTCCGTTTCCGTCAATATTCAATAGTTCTCCGTCCATTGTAATAGCATTGGCACTTGTAAGGAACACATCAGAAGTCAAAGCTTTTTTCATCATTTTTACCTTTTCAACAGGGTCAGATTCTTTATCTCTGTCATATACAGCTATGTTTTTTTCTTCTAAAACCTTCTTGATTCCAATTTCATCAATAGTTGTTGAACCGCCCCATCCAACTATATCATCCTGTTTAATCATTGACATGGCTTTTTCTACAGCTTCCTCAACAGTTTCACAATAGTAACCTTCCATGTTTCTTTTTTCAAGATTCTTTATAACAGTAGCACCTTTTACTTTATATCCTTCACTTATAAAATCCATAACGACCTCCCATATATTCTTGTCCATATTATACAATAATTTCATTTCGAATTCAA
>JAQVRY010000049.1:2608-11849 GCA_028700795.1 Tissierellia bacterium
CAATAAATATTGATATATAAAATCCATAATGATATACTACTGTTATCAAAATAATAAGTACAGAGGGATAATATGAAAGTACACGAGAGATTTTTAAATTATGTAAAAATTGACACTCAATCAGTACCGGAAGTACAAAAAATTCCAAGCAGTGAAAAACAAAAGGATTTAGGAAGGCTGCTTGTCGAAGAAATGATATCAATAGGAATTAAAGATGCATACATGGATGAAAACGGATACATTTATGGTACTGTTAAAGGCAATGCAGATGCACCCACAGTAGGATTTATTGCTCATATGGACACATCACCCGATATGTCCGGAAACAATGTAAAGCCAAGGATAATATATGATTATGACGGCAGTGATATAGTGTTAAATGAAGAAAAACAAATTGTAATGGAAACGAAAGTATTTGAGCATCTGATGAAATACATAGGGCAGGACTTAATTGTAACAGACGGCACAACTCTTCTTGGAGCTGATGACAAGGCAGGAATTGCCGAAATAATGTCAATGGCAGAATACTTAATCAACAATCCTCAAATTAAGCACGGCACAATAAAAATAGGATTTACTCCTGATGAGGAAGTTGGGCAGGGGGCAGAGCTATTCAATATTGAAGAATTCGGAGCAGATTATGCATATACTGTTGACGGAGGAGAAGTCGGAGAATTGGAGTATGAAAACTTCAATGCAGCGAGCGCTAAAGTAACAATTAACGGAGTGAATATTCATCCCGGTACAGCCAAAAACAAAATGAAAAACTCCATACTTATTGGAATGGAATTTCAAAGCATGCTGCCTGTACATGAAACTCCCGAGAATACTGAAGGCTACGAAGGATTCAGCCTCTTAAACGATATGTCCGGAAATGTTGAAAAAACGCTTCTGCAATATATTATCCGCGACCACAACATTGATAAATTCAATATAAAAAAGGAAAGGTTCAATAAAATTGCAGACTACTTAA
The DNA here is from genome assembly GCA_028700795.1 of Tissierellia bacterium. Classification (GTDB taxonomy): domain Bacteria; phylum Bacillota; class Clostridia; order Tissierellales; family Sedimentibacteraceae; genus Sedimentibacter. The sequence continues at coordinate 3,582 of JAQVRY010000049.1, forward strand.
ATGAGAAATATGGTCAAGGTGCAGTGGAGTTAAAAATTGAAGATTCATATTACAACATGAAGGAAAAAATCCTCCCCCACATGCATATTATCGAAAATGCAATAAAGGCAATGGAAAATATCGGCATTGAGCCTAATGTGGTTCCCATAAGAGGAGGAACAGATGGCGCAAGATTGTCCTACATGGGATTGCCTTGTCCAAATCTATGTACCGGCGGGCATAACTTCCACGGCAAATACGAGTATATACCAATTCAATCCATGGAAAAGGTTGTGGAATTGCTGATAGAAATTGCAAGAGCGAAATAGGACATATAAAGACCGGCAATTGTGCCGGTCTTTTTCTGTCATTCTTTTACTTTTTTCAAAATTCCCGTATAGGATTCGTCAAATACTGTGCGATTTTTCTTATAAATTTCAAATGCTTTAATTATATCATAATCATTCATTCCTTCAACAAATGCTCTTTCCTTTTCACCCAAGAAATTGAGAACATACAATTTGTTTACGGAATACTTGGTGAACAGATTTTCATAATCAGCCATGCTTATTGCGGGTTTCGGGTTTTTTTCAATCATCAGCAAATTTGCCAGTTCAACAACCCTTAAGCTGTTATTTAAGGGAAGAGGTATATTCCTTAAGTACCTGAACAAGGTTGTATCCTTATACAATGAAAAGCTGTAATTTCCGAAATCGTAATTTCTAAAATCAATTATAGATGTATCGTTTGAATTAAAGCTTATACTCAAAAGAGAAGCAATATTGTTTGTTTTTTTCAAATCCTCATAAATCAAAACCTTAAGAATATCCTTGTTGTCGTTTTTAATATAATAGGCATATCTGAAAAACAAAATATTAGCCTTTGAATTATCATTGCTCGTTAAGCCGTTCCATTTTTCAAGAGCTCCCATGTACAGAGCTTCACTTACGTCATATTTGCTTACCAATGTGAAAATCTGCATTAACTCTGCATCTTTAAAATCATTTCTTGCTATTACATTTGTTAAAATTTCATTTGCAAATTTTGATTTTTCGGCATCTGGATAGCTTCCGAACACAATCATGTAATAGTTGGTGCCTGCTACATTGAAATACCCGCTTGTACGCAGGGATTCCATTGTTTTAACCGCATTCAAATCATAAAGGTGCGAATCCTCCGGGAAGATATAGCCTCCAAATGCTACATATTCCAAAGTATCTTTAGCCTTAATAAATTTTTTGTCATTAGTATCTGTAGTATTTAAATCATAATTGCCAAAATATGAATACATCTCATCGCCTTTGATAGGCATAAATTCAAGTTTAGAAAGATAATTGCCGTTAGTGCTTGTTTTAATATCCGCATAAACTCTTCTGATAAGCGAAGCAGCCTCTGCTCTGGTTATGTTGGTGCTGCCTCTGAATGTATTGTTTTCATAACCAACAATAATTCCTGCATTTGCAAGCCTTTGAATTTCAGAATAATACTTGTTATTATAAGGCACGTCTGTAAATGTAAGAGGGTTGTCAAAAATTGCATCCTTACAGAAAGCAGCAATCAGTGCAGATGATTCCTCCCTGGTGATAGCTCTGTCAGGATAAAAATTACTGCCCGGGAAGATGTCCTGTAAATTAAATTTATTTGTTTTTAAATACTCATCCATAGAAATAATAAAAGTATAAGACCAATGTTTATTGGACAAATCGCTATATGACAAATCGCTGGTATAGATTTCTTTCATTTGATTATGTTTGTAGGCAGTTCTTGCTAATATAGTTATAAACTCTGCTCTTGTTATATTATTTTCCGGTCTAAAAGTGAAATCTCCATATCCCTTAAAAACATTAATAGTATTGGAAGTAAAATTGATGTCGTTTTCCGCCCAATGATTGAAAGTATCGTAGAATACTGTTCTTGCCAAAGCAGGCTGAATGGACAACACAATAAAAATAATAATTAATAATAATAGCTTTTTAAATTTTCTCAATTTGTGTCATCACCTTCTTCATAAATAGTTCTTAATAATATTTACCTCCTTTTCACTAACATTAAACAACTTTTTCATAAATAATTCAATGCTAATATTTTCTATATTTGAAAAACATTCTGCAAAGTTTTTCTGAGGTAAATAGACCTTTAAATTATTCAATTTATAGGGATAATATTCATAATTATTTCTTCCTACCTTCTTAAGCTGACATTTCAAATAAAACTCGAATATTTCCGAATTCAAATAAGAAAGCAAATAATTTAAAGACAGACCTTTCGAAAGCTGATTCATTAAATAAATATCAGCACTGCAAAAATATGCTTGTTCATCATAATAAAAATTATTTTGCTTGGATTTATACGGGAATATTATTTTAGGATTTTCATAGTCAGATTTAATTCTGCCCCATTGCAGCTCATACCACTTGCGAAATCCCTTTTTACATTCTCTTCTGCTCATAAGTTTATCCTTATATATGGACAGATAACTAATTGCATTGGGACAATCATTCTCATTTTGTATAATATCTGAATATATTAGGTATAAATTATTATATTTGATTGATTTCTTTGATATGTTGCTGTTTTTAATCCATTTTCTGAGCAGAAAACTCTCAATCTTATATTTTTCGATAACTTCTTCAGTAACTATGAATGCTTTATCACATCCCGTAATAATTCCTTGCTTAATGCTGCAGATATCCTTGATATAAGTGTTTGAAATGCTGTCAATTTTCTCAAATAGCTTCTCATCCTCATCCTTCAATACAATCCATCCGGAATCCTTTAGCTTGTCTTGCTTATAATAATAAGCTTCGAAAATATCCCTGTCTTTTTTGACGTACGTAAACATGTTTTTGTTCCAAGTATTTGAAAGAATTATTACCGCCGGGCTTATCATAGCCCTTTTAAAGGCTGTATCACCGTTGTAGTCAATCAGTGTGACGATCTTGTAATTTTCTTTTAAAAAACTTCTCAATTTATCGGCATATAAGGCTTCCATAAAATAGCGGGAAGTAATAAAAGAAATGATACCCTTTAGCTTCAGTAAATCCTTCCCTTTTCTAAAAAAACAATAGGAAATATCAGCTTTGTCGTAATATACATCAGAATACTTTTCATACAGAAGCTTTTTGTAATTGCCTGTAGAATTTTTATGACCTACATATGGAGGATTACCAATTATAATATCAAATTTGCCCATATTTAGATTATCAATCAAAAAATCATAATTGTAGATATTAAATTTTATATCATATAGTCCGGAGTGAAAAATAAGTCCCATTTTGCTTAAAAATATTGAAAAATCATCAATGTCAATACCAAAGAGCATATTTTCAATGATATGTCTTTTATGGATTTCAGCATGAGTACACCTTATATATTTATATATCTCAACGAGGAAATAACCACCACCGCAGGAAGGGTCCAAAATTTTAGTATTTTCATCAATGCTTTTAACTTTAAACACTTCATGCAGCATGTTATTTATAATTTCAAATGGAGTATACACTTGACCAAGTGATTTCTTTTCTTTGTCTGTAAGCAATGCTTCATAAAGAGAGGCAGGATAGAAGCTTGAAATTTCAATATTATCAGCATTTTCCTCAACTAACTTGGCAATTCTTTTTTCAGTTTTAATGTCTTCCAAGTCAAACTTTGCATATTCCTTAAAAATTGTCGTGCTGTTCATGGGGTATTCATTGTTCAAATTATACAATTCATTGCATACCAATAAAATTACATACTTAACCTTGCTGATGTAGTCAAATCCTTCAATTTCATTGATTATGCACTTTATATCACTTATCAATGACTTGTCCATAACTACCCCTTGAATTACGTCTTTATGTTTATATTAACACGTTTTGGCAATTTAAGCAATACATCCGGCTTATAAAAGCTATATAGTTACAGAACAAAACGGGAGGTGATAAAATGCCAATAATTGCAAATCAAGCAAATTCTAAAGTTAAATTAGTTCTTAATGCAGGTCTTGACATCGACAACAAGACTATCTTCAAAAGCAAAACATTTAATAACGTGAAAGCAGCTGTACAAAATGAAGACCTGTACAATCTTGGAGTTGCTATTTCAGATCTTCAAGAACACGAGCTTGCAAACATTGTAAGATATGATGAATACGAATTGCTGAATGAAATATAACAGCAATGAAATCTTAAACAGAAAGGGGTGATATAATGGCTAAAAAATTAGTAATGTCTTTCCTGACAGCACAGGGAGCAACTTCGTCCATGACGATTGATGCTCCAAAGGATGATTTGACAGAACCTGAGGTGAGAGCAGTTATGGAGTCAATCATAACACAAAATGTATTCAACACCTCTAAGGGCGACTTAGCTGAAATAAAATCAGCTCTGGTAATTACTACTACTGAAGAAGTTTTAATATAATTAGTTAATTTATTATGATATAATGGATAAAATAGTTAATCTCAAAACCTGAGATCCTTCGCTACGCTCAGGATGACAAAGTGCATTCGTTTATTATGGTAAGGTCATTCTGAGGGCGCAGCCCGAAGAATCTCATACAGGGGACATTCCTCGGGCATGTCCCCACAAATAAAGAGGTATGTCCCCATACCTATTACAAGGAGGAAATATGAAAACCAAATACCCAAGTCTTAAAAACGTATCGGAATTAAAAGAAGTATTCTGGCTAAACCCTAAGATAATTCCCTATGAGGAAGCTGCATCTGCAATAAATATGGATATTGCAGCTATTGACGATGCTGAAATGAGGCTTAAGAAATTTGCACCGCTAATTGAAAAAGTATTTCCTGAAACTCTACCATCACATGGCATAATCGAATCTCCAATAAAAGAAATCAACAATATGAAAAACAAGCTTCAGGAACTCTACAAACTAAAACTTTCCGGAAAACTGCTTCTTAAAATGGACAGTCACCTTGCAATTGCAGGAAGCGTGAAAGCAAGAGGCGGCATATATGAAGTATTAATGTATGCTGAAACATTGGCAATGAAGGATGGAATATTAAAAGAGGACGATGATTATTCAATATTGGCAGAGCAAAAATACAGAGATTTTTTTAGCAAATATAAAATACAAGTTGGTTCTACGGGAAACTTAGGCTTAAGTATAGGCATAACATCAGCAGCCCTCGGATTTAATGTTACAGTCCACATGTCAGCCGATGCAAAGCAATGGAAAAAGGATCTATTGATATCAAAAGGAGCAAAGGTCGTGGAATATGACAGCGACTTTTCAAAAGCAGTGGAAGAAGGCCGCAAATTATCAGACCAAGACCCTATGAGTTATTTTGTAGATGATGAAAATTCAATGAATTTATTTTTAGGCTACAGCGTTGCGGCAAGAAGGCTAAATGAGCAATTAGATAACATGAACATTGTTATTGACGAAGACCATCCCTTGTTTGTTTACCTTCCATGTGGTGTAGGAGGTGCTCCGGGAGGCATTACCTACGGACTTAAATCCGTCTACAATGACAATGTCCACTGCTTTTTCGTGGAGCCAACCCATGCACCAAGCATGCTCATAGGCATGGCGACAGGGCTTCACAATGACATTTCTGTCCAGGATTTGGGCATAGACGGAAAAACTCATGCAGACGGATTGGCTGTAGGAAGACCTTCAAAATTAGTTGGAAAAATGATGGACTATATTTTGGGAGGAGTATTTACCGTAGATGATTATAAACTGTACGATTATATGAGATACCTCCATGAAACAGAAAATATAAGTATTGAACCCTCAGCATGTGCTGCATTCGAAGGTTTTATCAAATTTGAAGCCACGAAAGAAGGGAAGCAATACATAAAACAGTATAATCTTGAAAATAAAATGCAAAATGCAGTACACATAGCCTGGGCAACCGGTGGAAGCCTCGTGCCTGAAGAAATAAACAAACAATTCTTAAAAACCCACCTAAGATGACATAATTAAAAAATATTGATATTAAAACAATAATCTGGTAATATTAACAAAAGATAGGAGGCAATGAATGAAAGCTAATTTAAACCCTGCAAAGGGAATGAGAGATATAACCCCTTATGAAAAGGAAATAAGAGACTATGTGGAAGGGGTAATAGTCAATACATATAAGCAAAGCGGTTTCGAGCTCTTTGAAACACCTGTTGTTGAAAATATAGAAAATTTAACAGGCAGCGAAGGCGGAGAAAATTTAATGCTTATTTTCAAAATATTAAAAAGAGGAGATAAGCTCGATTTAAAAAAAGAAGGATTAACAGAAGAAGACCTGTCCGATTTAGGTCTTAGATACGATTTGACAGTTCCTTTAAGCCGTTTTTACTGCAACAACCGCGCTAATTTAACACCAGTATTTAAGGCGCTTCAAGTGGGCAATGTGTTCAGAGCCGAAAGAGCTCAAAAAGGAAGATACAGAAGCTTCAAACAATGCGATATAGATATAATAGGAGACGGTACACAGGCAGCCGAATTAGAATTGATTGCAACAACAGCCAAAGCTCTCACTGCCCTTAATGTAACGGATTTTGTGGTGCGTTTCAATGACAGACGAGTATTGAAGGCAGTAATACTAAACTGCGGATTTACGGAAGAAGAATTTGACGGAGTTTGTATAGTAGTTGACAAGTTAGATAAAATCGGCATTAACGGCATTAAAAGTGAAATGGAAGATAAAGGCTATAACAAAACTGCAGTTGAAAAGCTGATTGAAGCACTAAAAGAAATTAATAAAAAGGGAACCAATTGCTTAAATGAGTACGGCGTTCCAAAGGAAGTAATTTCAGATATAAATAAAGTCCTTGAAGAATCCAATACATATGCCGATGGAAAATATGATGTAATATTTGATTTTACATTAATACGAGGTATGGGATATTACACAGGCTCAATATTTGAAATTGCATATAAAGATTTAGGTTATTCAATTGCCGGCGGGGGAAGATACGACGAAATGGTAGGAAATTTTATTGGTGAAAAAATACCTGCAATAGGATTTTCAATTGGATTTGAAAGGCTTGTAAATCAGCTGATGGAAGAAAACTTCAAAGTTCCTGATTTGGAAAAGGTAGTACTTTTATATGAGCCGGCGGACAGATACATAGATGTTCTTGCAAAAGCTGAAAACATAAGAAAAGATGGTTATACCGTATCAGTATATGAAAAAGCCAAGAAATTAGGTAAGCAATTAAATCAATTCCAAGCATTCGGATATAAAAAATTCGCTGTTTACAACAGCGATGAAACCGAACTAAAAGAGCTAAGTTAAAGTATATACTATGAGATTCTTCATCTGCGGTTCAATCTGACATATCAATCGTCATTCTGAGGGCGCAGCCTGAAGAATCTCATTATTTAATATTTACTCATCAATCGGTTCTTTTTTTATTACTCTTGAAAATATAAAGATTGCAATGATTGCAGAACCAAACCTTGCAATCAACAAAGGCAAAAGACTTGCACCTGCAGCTGTCATTATAAATGCGTCTTCAAATACTGCATGACACGGTGATAAAAATATGCTTAATAAAAAAACACTTCTTTTGTCCACATTGTAGTCCTTCACGCTTTGAATGATGGCTCCTGCTCCAATTGTAAGTCCGAAAAACATGCCGAACAACAGCGATATTCCGGCAGGCTTACTTAATGTAAAAAATTTTGTGACAGGATAAAGAAAGTCTGATATTTTATCAATTAATTTTGTATCCTTAAATATTTCAATTACAATCATAATCGGCACTAATACTCTAGCTATATTCCACAAAAAACTCAATAAATTTATTAATACATCCATAAGTCCACTCATAAAATCACCGTCATCCTATAATATAAAATTCCCATTAGAAATGAAAAAAACACTCTAACTGCGATACTTGCTGTTGCGCTCACACCTAACTTTTTCACGACTGCAGTTTCTGTTATCAAACTGTGCGCTACTGAAATCATAATTGCAACTGTTGTTATTTGAACTGTATTAAGCTCAATGGCTGCAATTGCACCCAATCCGGCATAAGTATTCAAAAAATAGCTTAATATTATTATGAGAGAAGCTTCACCGGGAAGCCCAAATATTGACATTACAGGCTCAAAAAATTCAGCTAGTATATTTAAAAGTCCTGATGCAGCAAGCAATTCAACTCCAATGTATACAGGAACTAAAATTTTCGACAGCTCGATAAGAGTAGATATACCGTTTTTAAAACCTCTTTTAAAAGTATCCGTAGTAACCATTTCTACCTCCTTGCACAAGAAAAATTATAGCATACAAATCATTTATTAACAATTTAAATTTTCTTATATATTTGACTAAAGATT
>JAQVRY010000173.1 GCA_028700795.1 Tissierellia bacterium
TGGGAATAAAAATTTGAAAGGAGGAAAAGAATGACAAAATATATTTTTGTAACAGGCGGTGTTGTTTCAGGTCTAGGCAAGGGTATTACCGCAGCAAGTCTTGGACGGCTACTGAAACAAAGAGGCTTAAAGGTGGCAGCTCAAAAGCTCGACCCATATGTGAACGTAGACCCGGGAACAATGAGTCCATACCAGCACGGAGAAGTTTTTGTAACCGATGATGGTGCAGAAACAGACCTTGACCTCGGACATTATGAGCGATTTATGGATGAGAACTTAACAAAGCTATCCAATCTTACAACCGGTAAGGTTTATTATAATGTGCTTAACCAAGAGCGCAAAGGCAGTTATTTGGGCGAAACGGTGCAAGTTATTCCCCATATAACAAATGAAATAAAGAATTTTATATACGGTGGTGCAAAGCTCAGTGGAGCAGATGTAATGATTACCGAAATAGGTGGTACCACGGGTGATATTGAAAGTCAACCCTTTTTAGAAGCAATAAGGCAAATATCTCTTGAAGTGGGAGTTGGAAATTGTCTTTTTATTCATGTTACCTTAATTCCATATTTGAAATGTTCAGGTGAACATAAATCAAAACCTACACAACACTCGGTAAAAGAGCTTCGAGCCATGGGTATTTCACCTAACATTATTATTGCAAGGGCTGATGAGCCTCTCGGTATAGGAATAAAGGAAAAAATATCATTATTCTGCAATGTAAAGCCTGACTGTGTAATAGAAAATCTTACACTGCCCTGTCTTTATGAAGCACCCATAATGCTTTCCGAAAACGGCCTTGATGAAATGGTATGCCGTGAATTATCTCTCGATACAAAAAAACCTGATTTGACAGAATGGAAAGAGCTGATAAAAAAAATCGGTCAGCGAAAAGCAACAGTCACTATTGCTATTGTAGGTAAGTATGTCAAGCTACACGATGCCTATTTATCAATTATTGAGAGTCTTAATCACGCAGGATTCAGCACAGGAGCCATTGTCAAAATAAAGTGGGTTGACAGTGAAGATATTACAAAACAAAGTATAAGCACATTGCTTGACGGAATAGACGGTATTATCATACCGGGCGGCTTTGGTGACCGTGGTATTGAAGGTAAAATTGCAGCTTGCCGCTTTGCAAGGGAAAACAATATACCATATCTGGGAATTTGTCTTGGTATGCAGATTGCAGTAATAGAATATGCACGAAATGTATGTGGACTTGATGACGCAAATTCGGGTGAGTTTAACCTGAATTCACCTCATCGAGTAATTGACATTATGAAGGAACAAGCAGAAATTACACAAAGAGGCGGCACAATGCGGCTTGGTGCTTATCCTTGCAAGGTTATCCAAAACACAAAGATGAGGTCACTGTATAACACCTCAGAAATATCGGAGCGACATCGACACCGATACGAATTCAATAACAAATACCGTGAAATAATGACCGAGAAAGGACTAGTCATTAGTGGAGTTTCGCCTGATGATAATTTAGTAGAGGCAGTCGAGCTTTCTGATAAGAGTTTCTTTGTAGGTGTTCAGTTCCACCCCGAATTTAAGAGCCGACCAAATAAACCGCACCCGTTATTTTTAGGGCTTTTAAAAGCTGCTCTTGAATAATAATAATCGATAGGAGCAGCCTGAGCTTTTCATTAAATTCTTAGTATTTTTCTGGCTGTTCCGACTATTGGTCTAAAGAAGGTTCCTTCCATTGTCCGCAGTGAAGAGTCTCATGACTATATTAATTTCCTTAATTTATTCTTGTCAACTATTTCTATTGTTCCTCTTGAAAGCTTAAGTATACCCTGAGATTCAAAGCTTTTAAGCATCCTTGACACGACTTCTCTGGCACTGCCGACATACTTTGCAATTTGTTCATGGGTAAGCTTAATTCTATCGGATTTTACTTTTATCATTTCATCATAGAGAAAAATTGCAAGCCTCTTATCAAAGCTCATAAATAAAATCTGCTCCATTGCCCACATTACGTCAGAAAATCTATCGACAGATTTTTTATACATATAATTCTCCACATAAATGTTTTCTTGTGACAGTCTGCTGAAGGCTCCCACATTTAATAAAAGCACTTCCGTATCCTGCTCTGCATCAATTAAAACATCAAATGTTATACTATTTAATATGCAGGAAGCAGAAAGAACACATGAATCCCCTTCAGCCAAACGGTAAAGTGTAACATCCCTTCCCTCTTCAGACAAAATATAGACCCTCAGCTCCCCGCTTTTTACTAAAATAAGGCCTACACATTCTTTATCCCCACCGTGAAGGTTTTCTCCCTTACTGTATTTTATTGTTTTAACATTATTTATTAGCAATTGTTTTTCATCTTCGCTTAATTTATTCCAAAACGTTAAATGTTCCTTTATGTAAGTCAAATCTTCCTCTTTTAACATGAGAGTCCTCCCACCAAATTTTCTATATTATATCATAAATAATTTAACTATATTAATTATTTTCAGAAACCTTACCTGCTTTTTATATAAAATCACCCTGCGGGTGATTGCAAAATAATATCTTAATTTATATAATTTAATAAATCTATGTAGGGGGTATTAAATTGAAAAAACTATTATCATTAATTTTAATCCTTATGATGGTAGTTCCTGTTCAGGCATTTGCAGATAATTTACCTGAGGAGCTACCGCAAAAAGAAACCGGCATTAATGGAGTGTTTGAAATTTCAACAAAAATCGACAACCAATGGATAAATGCCGGAAGTCTTGGTTTTGAGAAATTCCAAGAAACAAAAGAAATCGATTTAAGGAAATATTTAAATGGTGAAAATGCTCTAATTAAGATTACACAAAACGGGGGTGGAGCAGCTTACCTTGATGCTGTATTTCTTGACGGCGAAAA
>JAQVRY010000174.1 GCA_028700795.1 Tissierellia bacterium
GTCAAAGGATGTTTTGTTAGCTGCATAATTACTTTGTAAGGTATGGTGGCAATGTGACATCCTAATCTTGCAGCCTCTATAACATGCATTGGATGTCTTATGCTTGCAGCAATAATTTCAGTATCAATTTCATAATTTCTAAAAATTTCAACTATTTCTTTTATAATATTCATTCCGTTATTGCCTATATCATCAAGCCTTCCTACAAAAGGACTCACATAGGTTGCACCTGCTTTTGCGGCAAGAAGTGCCTGACCTGCGGAAAATACTAAAGTTACATTTGTTTTAATTTTTTCTTTGCTTAAACCCTTTACTGCCTTTAACCCTTCAGCAGTCATAGGGAGCTTAATAATTATATTCTTATGTATTTTAGACAGTTCTATAGCTTCCTTTATCATACCTTCACTGTCCAAGCTTATAACTTCAGCACTTATGGGACCGTCAACTATGTCGGTTATCTCTCTTACAACATCTTCAAATATTCTTCCTTCCTTTGCTATTAATGACGGGTTTGTAGTAACTCCGCAAATAACACCCATATCATTGGCCTTTCTTATTTCTTCAACATTAGCCGTATCAATAAATAATTTCATTTTTTCCTCCTTATTCTATGAGATTCTTCGGGCTAAAGCCCTCAGAATGACAAATCATTACTTTATTGGATTTCTTTTACAATATCTTTGTTTCCAAAAATTACTTTAACCATGAATACAGGCAGTACGATTTGCCTGGTAATCCTCTTTGGCTCCTTAATAAGTCTGTAAAGCCACTCCAAACCTAAGTTTATAAATACGTCCGGTGCTCTTTTAACAAGTCCTGCCAGACCATCCAATGTTCCACCATTTCCTATAATAATATTGGCATTTATCAAACTCTTGTTATATTCTACCCACTGCTCCTGCTTTTTAGCACCAAATCCAACAAACAGAATATGAGGCTTTTGCTTATTTATATCTTCAATAAGGGACAATTCCTCATCATGACCGAATTCCCCCAAATGAGCACCCTTGAAATATCCGTGCTGAGCTCCGACAATTTTAATTCTCGGATAATTATGATGAACCTTTTTCATGGCAGCTTCAGCCACTCCCGGTCTTCCCCCCACAACATACAGCTTAAGACCTTTTTCATCTGCCATCTTAAGCAAATTTATCGATAAATCGTACCCTGCCACCTTTTCCTTTAATGGGAATCTTTTAATTTTTCCTGCATATAACAAACCCACTCCGTCAGGAACATTGATGTCTGATTGATTCATTAGATTTAAAAATTCTTCATCCTTTTGGCACATCATGATTATTTCCGTATTTGGAGTATAAATTATATACTTTTCATCATTTTCAATCTTTTGCTCCGCTATCTTCAGAACTTCATTCATGGATATATTATTAATTCTAACACCCATTATACTTAATCTATCCATTTGTTATTTCCTTTAATATTTTATAATTAATATTGGTTAATTCCCTTAACTTCTTAACGCTTTTTAAAAGCATTGCCTTTTCTTCACTTTCGTTATTGATTTTATCGATTATTTCGTCATATATAGTGTTTTCATCAATATTATCAATTGTACAGGCTATTTTCATATTGACGCTGTTTACAAAGTGGTCTACCTTCTGGTCATATGAAACTGCAACGATAGGTACATTTGCAGCTGCCGCAAAAATAAGTGAATGCAACCTTACACCAACCATCACATCCATGGTTTTAATAATGTCAAAGGCATCACCGGTTGAAAGCCTCTCCTTATAATAAACAGCCTTATTGCCTAATAATTCTTCAACCTGGGCAATAAGCTGCAAATCTTCCTGATAATAAAAAGGTATGAAATGGCATTCTATTCCATTATCAATAAGCCTTTCTGCAACCTTGCTTATTCTAACGCTGACATCTGAATCCTTCCAATTTCTTAAAGAAAAGCAAACTTTTCTTACACTTTGTTTCTCATATTCCATGGAATCGTCTTTCCTAATATTTATTACAGGGTCCGTTGAAAGAAAAATTTTCTTTTCATTCACACCTATGTTTTCTAAAAACTCCTTGGAATGCTTATCCCTCACCGTTATGTAGTCAACCAATGACAATGACTTTTTAACTGCCTTAATGCTTTTTTCATTGATTATGGGACCAATACCTTGACTGAGCATTACAACTTTATTATTCATAAGCTTTGCAAGTCTTATTAAAAATAAATAATAATAAATGCTTCTTTTGCTGGTAACATCCTGTAACAGGCTTCCTCCGCCAAAAATCAGCACATCGGCTGACTTAAGCGCATTCAATATAGACAGCACATTGTATCTGTCAATTGTGCTTACATTGTATCTTTTACTTGTTGTTACCTTATTTCCGGAAAGAACTGTTATGTTTTCTCTGTCGGTTATCTCAAATATTTGTTTCAGTGTCATTTCCAGTATTGCTTCATCTCCTAAATTACCAAAGCCGTAATAGCCTGCCAACAACATTTTTTTCACTTCAGCCTCTCCTGTATTTTCACAAAAGCTCTGTAGCATATGCTGCATATCAAAATTAACACACAGCCTATAACAATGCCAAAGCCAAGGGCGATTACCGTTCTTGCGAAAGAAAGGTAAATCGGCGTCCTTATATGCGAAAAAGTATTTACTACAGACGATGTGCCGATTGCTCCTGCTAACATAAAGAATCCCGTATAAAACTCAGATTTCTTGCTTGCTGCAAAAACAGCACCGAATATTGCAGGAAATGCAATTAAAAATTCCTTTGTCCTAGGTCTTGCTAAAAGCACATATTCCATAAAATTTCTTGTTATCATTTCAATGTTGGAAGGCTGAATTTCAGTTTCATGTCCTGTCCTGGAAATATAAACATATGCTGCAGC
>JAQVRY010000175.1 GCA_028700795.1 Tissierellia bacterium
GCCATTTTTTTCTTTGAACTGTTTTCTGACATATTTACCTCTCCTTATTTTAATTTTATTAACTATAACAATTATAATACATTTTTGTTGATTTGTCTCTATCTAATTAGTGCAAAAAGACAAAATCTTTTCTACATTAAATACCATATTTATCATACTAATGAAATAAGATACTTCCCCATTGTCCCATCAGATATTTGCAAATCATGATGGAAGCTTTGTTGATTATAGCCGCTTCATATGGTAAAATACAAGTGCAGAATTGATAAAAGAAAATTATCATATAATAAAGATACCTATGAATGGCAGTAAAGGCAAAGCAGTAATCAAAAAACAGAGCAGACAAAGAGGAAGCTATAATGTTTAGATATTTTTGTGCTGATAATAATATAATAAATAATACGGTAACAGTTGAAGGTGGAGACGAAAAACATTTAAAGACAATTCTCAGGGCTCAGCCTGGAGACAAAATTTCTGTTGTAACCGAAAGCAAAGAATACATTGCTGAAATAAAGGGAGTAAATAAGGAAAATATAATCTGTACCTTAATTGAAGAAGTAATGTCAAATAATGAAACAAAAATAAATATAACCCTTTGCCAGGGAATACCTAAGCAGACTAAGATGGAAACAATCATACAGCAAAATGTGGAGCTGGGTGTGAAGAGTTTTATTCCCTTAATAACAGAAAGAACCGTTGTAAAGTTTAATCAAAAGGACAGAGAGCAGAAAAAATTAAACAGATGGCAGAAAATTGCCAGAGAATCGGCAAAACAAAGCAAAAGAAATATCATTCCTGTGGTGGAGCCGATTATGACTGTAAAAGAGCTTGTAGAAAAACTAAAGGATGAAGATGCATTGGTTTTAGTCCCCTATGAATTAGAGGATGTAAAGCTTCTAAAGGACGTTTTGTTTGAAAGTTCGGATAATTATTACATAGTTATAGGTCCTGAAGGAGGTTTTGACATTAAAGAAATCCAAATGCTCCAAGAAATAGGTGCACATATAGTAACCTTGGGTAAAAGGATTCTCAGGACTGAAACAGCAGGGGTAGTAACAGCAGCAGTAGTATTGTATGCCTGCAACGAGATGATTCCGCCCCCTTCAGACCGAATACAAACGCTGTCCGACAATACCTTTCGGCCCATTTTGCCGTAAAAAGGAATAATAGCCTTTGAATTACTCAAAATTTCAATTAATGTGTGAAAATATTTGGATTTTCCCATGAAATATACTCAAAATTTCAATTAATGTGTGAAAAACCAAAATATAAACAGCAAAAAACACACATTAATTGAAATTTTGAGCATTTAGTATAGAAATGGAGTTACTTTTGTCTTGGTGCAGCACTACTTTACTAATACTCACACCTTATTAGTTTCAATAACCGGTTTTCCTGCTGGCAGCAATGTGCGGAGCTGTGCATGCATCTGGTCGAAATTCTTTGCGCGGTTTTGCTTGCGTTTCTTAAGACGAGTTGCAAGATTGTTGGCAAAATCCTTGCATGCATTCTTATCGTATACTTGAATGGTGTTCAAATGCATTACTTCAATGTTTTGTCTCTCGAGTATTGCAGACCGCACTGCATCTTTACCTTGCTCAGTAGGATTGCTATGAAAGGCGAAACTATCATATTCAATTGCCAGCCTTGCCTGCTTATAGTATAAATCCAAAAAGCAACGTTTCTGTCCAAGACGCTTGACACCTTCATTTTTGAGTTTTATCTCATAGTTGAAAACAGCGCCGTCAATGCCGTATCCACCCAAGGCGTGGGGTAAAGTCAGTATCATATAAGCTATTGATTCCATCACTGATGCGGAACCATCTTCTATATATTTTACTGCCCGCAAGGCTTTGCGGTGCCCACGGTGGCCAGGTGTTTCTGCAAGAAAAGCTTTTAGCTTTTGCTTTGTCGTAATTGCCTCAGAGGGCTTGCCCGGCGGATGTGAGCAGAGCTGCAATCCAAGTAATATCAGACGGTGAATATCCAAACTGCACGCAAGTTGTAGAAACACCAATTCTGGCGCTGCAACCATAATGCCGTTTTTCAGTACCACTGCATTAGCAGGCAACTCAAGTTCGCACAAGTGGATTAATTTATCCTTTTTTTTAAACCTTGCACTTTGTTTAGAAACAGTAAAACTGACCTTGCTTGTATCAATTCTATAATCAAGCACGGTTTCAATATTTGGAATGTTCCAAAATGAAGCAGCCGAAAAATTACTCAAATATTCTTTCATATAAAAATTATACTGTGAGTTAAGTAAAGCAGCAAGCAAAATAATGTTAATTTTGGATATGGAGTAATTTATTGGTAGTCATACTTTCGAATATTCGCAAAATTTCTATTAATTTGTTGAAAATCAGATTAATCAGTGAGGAATAGGTATGAATGATATAGTTGTTTGTAGAGGCACGGGGGCGATTTCAAACGTCAAGGGGACGGCAGGTAGAGTAATAACGTCCCCGGCATTACTCTTTCGGTCCATTTTGCTGTAAAACGCGATGAATTGCCTTTGAATTACTCAAAATTTCAATTAATGTGTGAAAATATTTGAATTTTCCTATGAAATATGCTCAAAATTTCAATTAATGTGTGAAAAACCAAAATATAAACAGCAAAAAACACACATTAATTGAATTTTTGAGCATAAAGAGATTTAGCCCGTAAAATTGTTTCTAAATGCTTAGCATCGCCACCTTCGACTGTAACTTCATCATTATTTATATTCTCATCAGTACAAAAATATCTGAACATGATTCCTCCTTTGTATCACTGTAATGAATACCATCGTTATTTGTCATTCTGAGTGCACAGCTATTTGTCATTCTGAGTGCGCAGCTATTTGTCATTCTGAGTGC
>JAQVRY010000176.1 GCA_028700795.1 Tissierellia bacterium
ATTAATAATATCCTTACTATTCATACTATTCAATTCCTTCCCATATATCAATAATTTCGTCTTCATAAATAGGCAACTCTATACTAGATAAATTCCAGGCTTCAATCTCATAATAAAACCTGTCTGTTTGCAATATGTTTAAATCTACGCTTATTTTCTGATTCTTCGAACCTAATACTTCGTATTGAAGAGTTGAATTTTCTTCATCAACTCTAACACCGTCAATATCAGATAACTTTCTTAATACTTTATCCTTTTCTTCATTTATGTCAATATCATACAACACATCACTTATTTCTGCCAGTTTTTCTTCTGCATTGCCGTGAATATTGTAATAATCCGCTGTAATTTCCTGAGCTTTCTTAGACATTTTCAAATCTGAATAAGCAGTTACAAATGACAATGAAGCAAAAATCATTAAACACAGCACTACAAATACAGTAATTATAAGAGTTCCACCCATTCCTACAGAAACATTAGTCCTTCTATTCCTCATAATTACCTCCAAAGAAAGGATAGAATTTTTTGCTATCGATAGAATAAATTTGTTGTCCGCCTGTTTTAATAAAAGGATAGGGCTTTGCCTTTTCAGCAGAAATATTTATATTTACCAGTTCACCTGAGCTTGAATTTTGATTGTCTATCATTATGGTTATGGCATATTCCTTACCGCTGCCTTGTATCCAGTTTTCATCGTAATATTTTGTGTAAGTATTTATGTTGCCTGATTCTTTTGTTTCATAAGAATTAAGGAATTTATTCATTTCATCAGCAGTATTCAATGATTTAATAATTTCAAAATCTGATTGAATTATTGCACCGGCTATAGCCTTATCGTTTGCTCGGATTTGAGTAAACCTTGCGATAGCAAAGCAATTCATCATTATTATTCCAGCGGCAGCAAATATTAGAACAGATAGAATTATTTCCAACAGTGAAATCTTCGAATTCAGCGATACTTTATTCATTAAATCACCGCCTTTGAGTATAGTGATATATACAGCTCTGAACTTTCTTCATTGCTCACTGCAGTGAATTTATACAATTCATCATTGACTTTTTCAATTATAAAAATATTTACCTCAACTACCTTCATGCCGTCAGATAATTCAAATGCACTGTCAGCATCGGTAAACATTTCATAAATTGCTCCATCATAAAAATATATCCATGTTTGATATTTTTCTTCATCATATACTTCATTTATCACAACGGCATTTGTACCATTCAATTCCTTTATTTCAACAGCTTCATTTTTATCTGACTGTCTTATTTTATTTGCTATGTATGAAAGAGAAACCTGCAGCTCATAATTTGTGTTTCTGTCTTCATTTATGTTGTCATATACATTTTTGCCTAAGGTAATAATCATTACAGACAGTATTACAATAATAAGGTAAAGAAGCATTACAAATATAAATTGAAATGAAAATTGGTTTTGTCTGTCCATATCTTCTTCCTTCCTATTATTAATGCATGTTTTTAAGGAATACTTGAACTTCGGGAATTATGTTGGAGGCAAAAACACTGTAGCTTACAAAATATTTATTATGGTCTACCAACAAACCGTAGTTGTTTTCAAGATATCCTATGTCAGGCGGATAAAATCCTTCAATGGCATAGCACTGAACAGCACTTCTAATAATTGCATCAGATAAAATATTATAGCTTTCTTCATTGCTTTTCCTTTGAGCATTATCAACAGCTATGTACATATAAACAATTAACACTATTATTATAATAATAGAAATAAATTTAAAATTGTTTTTCACAATATCATTCCTTTCAGTTATCCTATAGATGACATTATGTTCATTAACGGAAGCATAACGGAAATCAATATCACACCTATTAATACTGACAAAACACCTATCAGCACAGGCTCAATCAATGAAACAGTGTCGTTGATTGCCTGTTCAGCTTCATTTTCATATATATCGGTAAGCTTATTCATCACAACATCTATTTCGCCGATTTTCTGCCCCATGTTCAGCATCTGCATCTGCATGCTATTAAATAAGGATAGTTTATTGATAGAATCAAGGAAACTATCTCCTGACTTCATTAAATCCTTGCATTGTTGAATTTTTTTCTTAAGGACAGGCTCTTCCACAATATCCAAAAGCATATCAATTGAAGAATCTACATTCATGCCACTGTTTAATAAAAGAGACATTGCCGATGAAAATCTATATGCGGTGATTTTTTTCATTATTGACTTGGTTAACGAAAAGTTGTTTAAAAACATATTAAGAGTTTTTTTGCCGTTTTCGGTTTTATATAAAATATAGCTTAAAGCAATAATTATAATTATTATAACTACCAATACCATAGAAATTCTTCCCGCCATAATACCATTGGAGAAGGATACCAAAAAAGACGAATCATTTTGAGAAGCACCAAGCTCTTCAAGCATACCTTCGAATATTGGAAAGATTTTTGTTACCAATAGTATTATTACAAATGACATCATAACAAAAAGCATTGCCGGATAAAAAATAGAATTTTTGAGCTTTCCTTTTAAGAAGTTTTCTCTGTCATAATACTTGGATAAAGAGAGCATTACATCTTCAAGCTTACCGGTTGCGCTTCCTATCTGACTCATATTTACTATATATGAAGGAAAATATCCGGAGTTTTTCATTGCATTATGAAGAGGAACCTTTTCAGACACCCTACTTTTTAGGGAATAGAGAGCATTTTTAACATTTCCTTCTTCTATATCTTCATACATCCAATCAATGCCATCAGATATAAGCATTCCTGATTTTAATATCATCGCAATCTGCATGCAGAAAAATGACAATTCAGAAGAAGACAACTTTTTATTTGCCGATTTTATATTTGTTGGTTTTT
>JAQVRY010000177.1 GCA_028700795.1 Tissierellia bacterium
ATTTTTATATCAGTTAATGTAATAAATTTCTTATCTGATAAGCCCAATGAACCCTCCAGTGTTTTAACCACCACTGAAAATGATGAAAACAAAAGCATGAGTGAATATGTATTAAGTGATGTAAAAATAAGTGATGATGATTTAAATATCCCTGCACAGTCAGGATTCGTGAGCCCTGATGAGCCAGAAATAACTATCGAAAACACCTTTATCAATTTTAGTTCTTATAATTTGGAAGGAACAAAGGAAGTAAAAGTAAAAAGATTAAATCAAATCAGTGACAGTGAAAAAGGCTTTACAATCCAGGCTTATGATTTTGAAATAGAAGGTATTTCTGAATTTAACGTGCCTGTCTATATTGAAATGCCATACTATCCAGTAATTGAAGACAATCTTTATGAAGAAAGTACCATATTTGTCCAGTATTACAATGAAAACGAAAGCAAATGGGAGATGATACCTTCCTGGATAAATGCCGAAGCCAACACTGTAGCAATTCTAACGAATCATTTTTCACCCTTTGGCGTATTCCAGGATGATAATTTGGAAGATGCTAAAAAAGTAGCGCATTTGTTTCAGTATTCGGGAAGATATAAGGGACCTACAACACCGGTATATACAACGGCAAGAAATATCGAAAGATACTATCAATTTGTTGATGAAAAAACATTTCAAACCTATATTGATTATAAAACAGTACCGGTAAATGATTTTGCATCAAGTTTTTTAAATGTTATGAACCATGGAGCATCAGCGGGAGAGTATTCTTTATATGCTTTATCTCCTGAAATTTACAAAGATACTATTAGTGGTTTCAGCAAAGCAGGGAAGCTTTTTGTACTTTCAAAAATTGCATATCAATGGTACAACGATGTAGCAACTCAGGATATTATAATAGACAATATTTTTGACCTTACAGAAATAGCTGTAGGCACAGTTGGAACCCTTGCAGCAGCACCTGAACTGACAGTAATTGCAGGAGGAGTATGGCTGACAGGTTTGACCTATGATGTTGGAACGACAGCTTATGAATATATGTCTGAGAATGAACCAAGATATTTAGCCTATCGTTTAGTAAGTGAATCCGGTTACATTAAATATTTGCCGGATGAAGAAATATGCGTCTATTGGAAAGAAATAGACGATCCCTCTTATTCAGAATATGATAAAGAACTGGCAAAAAGCAGAAACAGGAGTATTGAGCTTAGAGGAGAATACGGGTGGGCACAAGCTTTTGATGCCATACAAAAAAAATATAAAGAAAATCCCATAGAAATGATAAAAGCATTAGAAAGACTCTTGGAGTCCTATTTAGACGTTTTCTGGTACTACTCTGACTACGCTGAGATTACTGACATTCTTAAGTCTGTTGAAACAGGCATTATTTTCAAGTCGACTTTATATGATGAATGGGAATGGCCGGTAGAATCTGAAATCCAAGAGTATAAAGCAAATTACAGGCAAAAAATGAAAGAATATTTAAGACCGATCATGAAAGCCATGGCTCAAAAAGCTCTTGTGGAATTATATGAGCTTACCTTAAAAGAGGTAGTAAAACTTTGGGATGTTGTAAATATGGAAATTGATTTTCAAATAGTAGATGAAAATTTAAAGGAGGGAGAATTCTTTCCAGCCTCCCCCTTATCTGATATGACAATTAAATTATCAAAACTAAGTGAAGAGGCAAAACCCCATGAATGGGTATGCGGTGAAAGAAGAGAAAAAAGCAATTCAGTTTTCAGCTGTAATATATACGCTTATATTAAAGCAGGATGTCCAACAAATGTAGAATTTTATGAGAAAAATACAGAAACAGGCATCCACGAGCTTGTAATTTCCAAGGAATTCACTCTATCAAATCCAACTATTATCTCCATTGATAAAAGAATGGAAGATATAAATGGCATTTATACCGGTAAAGCCATAGGGGGCAATTATATTACCGGAGAAGAAATGGACCTCTACTACAAAGCAATCAGAATTGAATCAAACAAAGATGGAATTCTCATAGGACCCTGCTTAGAAAACGGAGACTATGATCCTGACAATTTGGTTCAATGTGTTTTCAATGAAGAAACAAATCAATATGAAGGAAAAGTCAAGAGAGAATCCGGCAGCCAATGGATGGAGATTAATTTTAGCGCCGAAATTTATGAAGTTTACAAAAAACCAAGGGTAAAGGCAGCCTATACACAAACCATATCCTCAAGACCGGGCTCCTTATATATATACGAATATGAAGTAGAAAGAACATCAACATTAAAAGGAAGCTCTGTGGTAAGGTCCGGCGGCACTGTTGAAACTCCGGCACAGACTCCGGCAGGGGGGCTGCCTGTAGGTGGATTTACAGGACCGATTATACCTGAAGGTGATTAAGGAGGAATATTATGAAAATTAAATTCAAAGACAACTCATACCGAATTATTGTTTCAATAGCAATTGTTTTATTGCTTATGTCTGCATCCGGATGTCAAAAGAGCAATGATATGCCTCCCAAAATGGAAGGCCCGGAGCCTGAGCCTCACAAGGGTATATTTGTCAGCGAAAATGCTGTGTTTACTTTTGATGGTACTGATACAGTATTTGTTGAATTTGATGAGGAATACCTAAAAGCATTGGATAATCCTCCAAACAACGCATATTACAGCTATGTGTTCACTTGGTATAGCTTTGGCGATTACAGGTATGACGGGGCAACAAATTTAAGGCTTTACCACGAAGAAAGCGACACAGGCCTGAATTTTTTAACTCAAGGGAACACAACTGCCGAAAGAATAGAAATCTCATTCCCGGTCCCCGGTGATGAAAACATAGTATTTATTAAACAAA
>JAQVRY010000178.1 GCA_028700795.1 Tissierellia bacterium
GGTATTCCAAGACCCATGCCTATACCCATAAAGGCAACACCAAAAGTTCCTCCTGTTGTATAAGAGCTTCCTGTAGCTATCGATGACACACTGCATACTAATGCAGCAGTAAGTAAGAACACTGAAGGGTTAATAATTTTTAGACCATAGTAAATAAGTGCCGGTATAGTTCCTGCTGCAATTAATGCAGGAATAAGCATACCGATAAACATCAGTATCAGCATTGGGATCATTGCTATTTTGCATCCATGCATAATACCCTCTTCGATTACAGACCATTTTGTTCCACCAAACAATAACAATACTGTTGCAAATGTCATCGAAAATACCATTGTCAAGTGTATATCAGGACTACCTACGGCTATTAGCTGAGCAATGATAACTATAAACATAAAAGCTACGATTAATAGTGCTACACCTAAAGATGGTTTTTTAGAATCGTTTTCCATAATTTAAACCTCCTCCTTTATTTGAAGTAATTATACTATACAAGTGTTTTATTAAAGTGGAAAAAAGGTTTTAATAAAAAATTATTATAAAAATTTTAGTATAATAATAAACATTTAATAAACGCTTTTTAAACAATCAGCAAAAAAGCTGCTGAACTATTATCTCAACAGCTTCTTATTAAACATATATATGACTATTTTTATAACTTATTTAATTGATGGGTTTTCCATAATGCCTATAAACAATGGTATTCCTGTTTCAACATCAACAATACCATATACAAATGGTCTGTCGAATACAATTTTCGGCAGTTCTACAGGCATTGATGTTGCTTCCGCTCCAACAACTGTTACAGCTGCAGCTTCAGTTCCCTTTTCATCGACTTTTATATATGTTTTTTGTTTTACTTCACTTATGTATAAGTCTTTTTTAAAATTCTCGCTCATAAGTGAAAAATCTGCACTGTAGGGTTCAAAAGCTATGTTCATTCCCAAATTTGACAATTCGTTTTTCAAGCTGTCTTCATAGCTGCTTTCAAATTTAGGCAGTGAAAGCTCAATATTTTTAACTTCTTTATCTTTCAATAATCTCGCCAAATCTAAAGCTGATAAATCATTTATCAAATCTTTGGGAGTTTGACCTTCAGCAGGGAGCAAGCCTACAAATGCAAATTGTTCATCAAGGTATGGCAGTACCACCCCTGTTATGTCGTTTAGCTTAAGATAGTCAATATTACCCCTTCGGTTCATAAAATCGGTTTTTACTTTTCCGGTTGGTGCATTAAATTTCATCTCACGAGTTTTATTGGGTGAAAATTCTTCCTTCCAGTCACCCTTAAAATAAATTGCATTTATTAAATACATCACTAAATCATCGCTTATTTCATCTACTATTTTATCTATTTTCTCATTAGTGGCTTCCTTCACCCATTTATTTATTGTATCAGGTGCTGAAGCATCGCTAAAGTCCAAGCTCTTTATATATGCCGAATAATAATCAGCATTTGCTTGCAGGAAATCTTTATTAGCATTATATCCTTCTCTTAACCAAATTGAATTTGTTATTGAAAATTTGGCAATCCTATCCTTTGACATCAATGTCATAAAATCATTAAGACCATTATTTAAGTCCTCTAATGTTATATTATCTGCACTAAGTGCTTTGAGCATTTCAGTCTTGGTTTCATTGTCTGCTCCGTTTAATGTCATTGCTAATGCAAAATATGCAGACGGTGCTGAAATCATAATGTTCCCCTGATTTTCACTGCTTTCTTTAAACAGGTTCCACGTAAAATCCAATACTGCGTGATTTAATTCAGTATCCATTGACTCAGGTACCCTATCCTTATTTGTTGATATTATCCCTTTCATCAAATCCCCTGATGGAGATGCGCAGCCTGATAAAACCATGGCTGAAATAAGCAATAAGGATAATACTAAAATCAGTTTATTCTTCATGAAATTACCTCCTTTACAACTTAAGACGGATTTAGCTTCGATATTGTTCCTTTGAAGTCACATTATCAATTGCATTTGCCACCATACGCATACGCCTCCTGTAACACCCTGACTAAATCGCTAAACACCCCATAAGCAGTCTGTTCTATTTCAGGTTCGTGTTCCACTATGGAGACTGTGCCCATCAAGTCTGTTGTGATGCTGACTATAGATGTTGTGCCTGTTATAGTTGCAGGGAGTGAATTTTTACTTACTTCTTCCGGTTTTACTCTTGCAACTACTTTACCATTTTCAATTCCCCCATAGCAAATAAGTTTAATCACATTTCCTTTGTTTTCAGCTTCTTTAATTTGTTCGTAATCTATATCTTCAATTCCCTTTCTGTCAACATCACAAGGAGTTATGTCTGCTCCCATAAGAACATTTATCAAGGCAGCTGTTTTTGCTGCAGCATCCCATCCTTCAATATCCATTGCAGGGTCTTCCTCAACGAATCCCCTTTTTTTTCCTTCTTTTATTACTTCATGGTATGGCTTGCCTTTTGCAATTTCTTCTAAAACAAAATTTGTGGTGGAATTTAATATTCCTTTTACTTCCGTTATCTTACAGAATTTAAGTGTTTCATCAACTAAGTTAAATAACGGAGTGCCATCCATTACAGTTGTTTCAAAGTAAAAAAGCACGTTATTTTTTTTTGCTAAATCACTTAATGAGCCATATGCCCATGCAATGGGACCCTTATTAGCACTTACTGCATGCTTTTTTCTGTTAAGTGCTGCTTTAATATGGTCTATAGCCGGTTGACCTGAAAATATCTTAAGAGGAGTTAATTCAAAAAGAATGTCATAGTCTAAACCTTCAGCAATTTCCATTGAGCTCATCTCTTTATAATCACTTCTG
>JAQVRY010000179.1 GCA_028700795.1 Tissierellia bacterium
CCAAAGGCTTCTTTCTTATATGAACTTTCAATATTTCTTCTCTTGCTTTTACATCAGGAAGTCCCACATGTACTTGTCTGTCAAACCTTCCCGGTCTCATCAGTGCAGGGTCCAAAATATCAGGTCTGTTAGTTGCCGCAATGATTATTATGCCTTCATTGCCTGAGAATCCGTCCATTTCAACCAATAACTGGTTCAATGTCTGCTCTCTTTCATCATTGCCACCCCCAAGACCTGCTCCTCTTCTCCTGCCTACAGCATCAATTTCATCTATAAATATAATGCATGGAGAATTTTTCTTAGCTTGGTCAAATAAATCTCTTACCCTTGATGCTCCTACACCTACGAACATTTCAACAAAGTCTGAACCGCTTATGCTAAAAAACGGCACACCTGCTTCCCCGGAAACTGCTTTTGATATATATGTTTTTCCTGTTCCGGGAGGTCCAACAAGCAGCACTCCCTTCGGTATACGTGCTCCAAGTTTTACAAACTTAGCCGGGTTTTTAAGGAAATCAACTATTTCGCTGAGTTCTTCCTTTTCCTCGTCTAATCCTGCCACATCTGCAAAAGTAATCTTTTTTTCATCTTCTTTTACCATACGAGCTCTGCTCTTTCCAAAGCTCATTGCCTTGCCTGTACCGGCACCTTGAGATTGTTTCATGAATACATACCACAATACTCCTAACAGTATCAGCATCCCAATTGTAGGCAATGCTTGAAGCCACAATGGAGTAGGAGGTACGGGCTCACCAAACACCTCTATTTCCTTATTTTCTATCTTTTCAGCCAAATAATTGTCATGAAATGTTCCTGAAAAATAGAATAATGAAGGTACATAAGAAGTAAACTCCTGACCATCTTTAAACACTCCTTCTACGTTACTATCTATAAAAGTAAGTGTTTTTACATTGTTATTTTGTATTTCAACTACAAGCTCGCTATAGCTTATGCTCGTCACCTCAGTTGGTTGTTCAACCATACTTTGAACAAGCATTATGATTACCACAAAGATCAAAATGTACATAGCGATGCTTCTCACAAATCCTTTCAATTAAAACCTCCTGTGTCTAAAACTGACTATTATATTATAATTCTAACATAAAAATTTTATCAATACAATTAATTAATTTAAGAATAATTATCGTTATATCATCCAGAGAAACTGCGTGATCTCATGTCTTTTAAGATGAGATTCTTCACTGCGTTCAGAATGACACTGACGTGACGGTTATTGATAAACTTCTTCCTTTAACACGGCAATATAAGGCAGATTCCTGTACTTCTCTGCATAATCCAAGCCGTAACCCACCACAAATTCATCAGGAACAATAAAACCTGTATATTTAATGTATAGCTCAGCGGTTCTTCTTTCTCTTTTGTCAAGTATTGTGCATATCTCAACAGATGCAGGGTGCCTGGACTTTAAATTTTCAACAAGGTAAGCCAATGTAAGCCCTGAATCTATAATATCCTCTACAATCAACACATGTCTGCCTTCAATCCCAGTATTTAAATCCTTTAATATTCTTACTACTCCGGATGATTTTGTATTGGCACCATAACTTGAAATAGCCATAAAATCTATATCCAAAGGTAATTGTATTTCTCTCATTAAATCACTTGCAAAAACTACCGCACCTTTTAACACGCAAACAATTAATAAATCCTTACCCTTGTAATCTACGGAAATTTTTGCGCCAAGTTCAGCTACCTTTGATTGCAATTCATTTTTTTCAATCAGAACTTTTTTAATATCTTTATTCATCCATCTTTCCTCCCCATAGAAATGTTCAGAATTTTTTTAGTTGCAGCTGATACCTTGTATTTATCATTAATTCTATAGCCCTCAAGCCATATTATATTTTCATCATCTGCAATTATTAGTTTTGAGTCTCTTTCTTCTTTCGGTATTTTCAAATCAATAAAAATATCTTTTATTTTTTTGCTTCCCTTCATACCGCAGGGTATCATTGAATCCCCAAGCCTTCTGTTTCTTGCAACCAAACTTCCTTTTATCAAATCATAATCAACGCTTATTACATCCTTGTCCTTAATATTTACTTCCGACATATCTTCTA
Organism: Tissierellia bacterium; assembly: GCA_028700795.1. GTDB lineage: Bacteria > Bacillota > Clostridia > Tissierellales > Sedimentibacteraceae > Sedimentibacter. The sequence goes on from JAQVRY010000179.1 coordinate 2,082, forward strand.
TGTCTGCAACTGCTGCAAACAATGTTTTGTTTATTTCATCGATTTGATTTAATCTGTTCAAAACAATATTATATTCAAAGTCAGGTACTTTTTCAACTGTTTTATTAATAATAAAATTATCATAGCTTATTTCAACAGTAAATCCATCGGTTAAATTAATTTTTTTGCCGGTTTTTCCTGAAATTATTAAACTGATGGCGCTGTCAATGTGCTTCATTTCAACATTTACAGTATTGCCTTTCAATTCTTCAAGTCCACGCCTGATAATTCTTCCCATTTCTCCAATATCCAAGGATTTAAGCAAACTTAAATCCATTACAACCCTCAGGTCACCTTTTTCCTTAAGTGCCTCTAAAAATTTTACCTCAACATACTTTTCAATAATTTTTTTATCTCTTCCCATAGTTTCAGACATTCTGCAAAGTGAAGATTGAATGTTAGGATTGAAGTTTTGTTCTAAGTATGGTATTAAATTAAGTCTTATTTTATTTCTTCCGTAAATATCCTGAGTATTTGTAATGTCAATACAATAATCATAATTGTTTTCATGAAGGTAATTCATTATTTCATTCCTGGAAATATTAAGCATTGGTCTTATTAAATTATCCATTTGGAATGACATGGCACTTAACCCGTCAATTCCAGTTCCTCTAATAATCCTCTGGAGCACTGTTTCAGCCTGGTCGTTTAGATTGTGAGCAA
>JAQVRY010000180.1 GCA_028700795.1 Tissierellia bacterium
CGGTTTCATCAGGAAATCATGGCAAGGCTGTAGCTTATGCAGCTACTTTGTTGGGAAAAACAGCTAGAGTAGTAATTCCGGATAATGCTCCAAAGATAAAGGTTGAAGGTATACAATCATATGGAGCAGAAATTATATATAGTATACCATCTGAGCGATATAATGTAGCAAGACAACTAAGTGAAGAAAATGGCTGGACATTGATACCGCCTTTTGATGATTATGAAATTATAGCGGGTCAAGGTACTGCCGGTTTAGAAATACTTGAACAACTTCCCGATGCAGATTATATTGTTGTTCCCATCGGCGGCGGCGGTTTAATCGGCGGGCTTTCTACAGCAGTCAAAGAAATTAATCCAAAAGTAAAGGTTATTGGTGTGGAGCCTACATTAGTTGCTCGTTACAGTGAAAGCTTTGCAGCAGGTCATCCTGTTTCTTTAGACCCAAACTCAAAATCAGTAGCTGATGCCTTACAAACATTAAGACCGGGAGAACGCAATTACCCCATAATAGAAAAATATGTTGATAAAATTGTTACGGTTGATGAAGAAAATATTCTTAGGGCAACTAAGTTTTTATTAACTAAAGGAAAATTATTGGCTGAGATTTCTTCCTGTATTACGATAGGTGCTGTCCTGCAAAATGCTATTAGATTTAAACCTGAAGACAAAGTAGTTTTTTTACTCTCAAGCGGCAATATCGGAATGGACCAATTTAATAAATTTCAGGAAATAAACTTGTAGGAATCACATATTTTTAATGTTGATGATATAACGCAGTCTCATTCACCAATTTATAATATTTAAGGACATTCCTCTTACCCTCAAAGATTTTCTCCATAGAAGAGGTGTGTCCCCATACCTATGGTTCGCATAAATTGGGAATTCGTTGCGAATGACCTACCGCTATTTTTTCTTCGCTTTGGCTTGAAAAAATAGGGTTAGGGCATCTTTTATCTGAATATGTCTTTTGAAAAAGTAATTTTGCTTCTGGTTTGTATGTATTTATCTGCCATAATACACTGCACAATTAATACAACTCCCAACATAGCAATGATATCACCTATACTTACAACGAACCAGTTTCCTATCGGAATTATACTGCCTAAAAAGCTGAGTGTAGCCGTTTCGGAAGATGTATAAAACAATAATTTGCCGGTATTTAAAAGTTCGAATGCTTCTGCGCCGTATATTTGTGCTGCAGCGTCAGGAGACAGCGGAAATTTAAATTTGTTTGCTAAAAATGATAACAAATTCAAAGCAAGTCCTACCAATGGAATAAACATATACTTTATGTTTAAATTTGCTATTAAAAATAATCCGGTTAAAACCATTGAGCCAATAAGAAATGTGGAATATAGAAATGATTCATAGTCATAAAGACCTAAATTTATAACTATAATACCCAAGTAAAACAAAGCTGAAATGTAAATCAAGAATTTGAAACTAAAATTAACATATGATAATCTGCTTAGCTTTCCCTTTCTTATATAGCCAATAACTATTCCTAATATTAAAGCTTCGAAAAACATATTTGCCTCCATTACATAGAGTTATATTAATTTTACAATATATATTAAATTATAGCAACTTTTTTTTGACAAAAAATGCTTTTCTTTGTATAAAAAATTAATTATATTGATTTGATTATATTTAGCTTGTATTCATTTTATAAGGTTTGCATTAATAAATGAATATTGACGGAGTAAAATATCTATGTTATTATTCTTGTAATTATTTAACTGAATTAGGAGGAATTTAATTTGTTAGAAGAAGGCTCGTTATGGGGTCCATTGGTTTTACAATTTGTTTTACTATTTGTTAATGCTATCTTTGCATCTGCCGAGATTGCAGTTATATCAATGAATGACAACAGAATAGCAAAAATGATGATGGAGGGCGATAAGCGTGCTATCAGGCTTTCAAAACTTACAGAACACCCATCGCAATTTCTTTCTATAATACAAATTGCCATTACTCTGGCAGCACTATTAGGAGGTGCTTTTGCTGCAGAAAACTTTGCAAGCAGGCTTTCTAATTTTTTAATCAACTTGGGTGTGAACATACCCTATTCAGTTTTAAGTTCTTTATCGGTTGTGTTAATAACAGTATTATTAGCTTACATAACACTTGTAATGGGTGAACTTGTTCCCAAAAGAGTTGCAATGAAAAATGCAGAAAGATTAGCGCTGTCCTTGTCGGGACTTTTATATTTTATATCAAAATTATTTGCACCCTTGGTTTGGTTTTTGACTGCATCTACCAATGGCGTATTGAGGTTATTGGGGATTGATCCCGATGACGCAGATGATGAAGTAACGGAAGAAGATATTCGAATGATGGTTGATGTAGGAAGTGAAAAGGGCTCAATAAATGAAAATGAAAAAGAAATGATTCAAAATGTTTTTGAATTTGATAATAAAACCGCTGAAGAGGCAATGACTCACAGAACAGAAGCAGTAATTCTGTGGCTTGATGAAACAGAAGAAGAATGGGATAAAAAAATAACTGAAAGCAGACATTCAAGATATCCGGTATGTGACGGAAGTGCTGATAATGTTATAGGAGTTTTGCATGTTAAGGAATATTACACAATTGAAGATAAAAGCAGAGAAAACATTATGAAAAAGGCTGTAAAGCCAGCTTACTATGTTCCTGAAACAGTGAGGACAGATGTTTTGTTCCAAAATATGAAAAAGAGCAGAAATCATTTTGCTGTTGTTTTTGACGAATACGGAGGAATGAGCGGTATTATTACCATGAATGACT
>JAQVRY010000181.1 GCA_028700795.1 Tissierellia bacterium
AGTTATTTTAATTAATAATACCCTTTACGCCATATGTACTCTTTTGGAAATGATGTTCCCCAATCTTTCTCTATATATCCTTTACCCGCTCAAAATCATAAACCTTATTATTTACTGTCAATGCCCCTTTGAGATTATATATTTTTGAAATTGTATAACGTACACCAATTATATAACCTCACCCTTCAACTGCCTTATATAGTATTGGTGATAAACTTTCGTTGTAAACTCCTGAACCGAAACCTATCAAGTCATAAGAATCCAAATCAACTGCAATATTTGTTTCTTTTAAATTAATTATTTCTGCATTGGTTTTATCTGCTAATATCTTAGCTATCTTTTCAGTGTTTTTGTTGTAATAAGAATAATATATAATTAATGATTTCATTTTACTCACCTTTCTCAAGAGCATCTTCAATATATTGTTATTTGTTTGTCAACTGTTTTCTAAATATTTTTCTCAATTTATATGTCTAAAAAAATCACCCATAGGTGATAATCAATAAAAAATTCCCTTAAACTTATCATTCAAGGGAATAAAACAAATATAAACTTATTTCTTTCTAATAGGAGTCCAAACTTCGCTATAAGCGTAATCTTTTTTATGTTTATCCATTTTAGTAAAAGAAAAAGCAGGGGCTTTTATTACTTCATAACCGGAAGATGGAAGCCATTCCGAATATATTTTGGCATATGTTTCTTGTAAGGTAGACGGAAATGGTCCTTCATTTGGAAACACTGCCCAAGTATGAGCTTCAACAGGAACTTTTTCCAGTAAATCACTTATTTGATTTTCGGTTGTTAAGACACCTATCAAGTGAGTTAAATCTCCTTCTTCTTTTAAGAAATCAGCATCTGCCTCATAAGAAGCATTAACAATTTCATAAGGCTCAATATTCTGAAGAGAATGCATTTCCTCTCTTTGTTCATTAGTTATGCTTTCTGCAAGCTTTACAATCTCGTTATTTATTCCTTCAAATTGCATAGGGACACGCTTGCTTACGCCGACCAAATTAAATACCGGCTTATTTTCAATTCTAAATTCCATATTAATTCCTCCTTTGACGGTAATTATAAATGAAAGTTTGGGAAAGGATTTGCTTATTCCATTTTTTATTACCTCTGAAGGCAATAAACCGCACCACTTTTTGAATGCTCGAGTAAAACCGTCCATTGACTGATAACCGTATTTAAAAGCAACATCCGTTACTTTTTCTCCATGCAGTAAATCCATACTGGCTTCCGACAATTTTCTGTTTTTGATATAGTCACTAAGGGTCATTCCGGAAAGATAAAAGAATATCTTTCTAAAGTGGTAGTCGGAAACTCCGGCATATTCAGAAATTATTTCAAGAGATAGTTCTTCATCGGTTAAATGTTCTTCAATATAATCAATTACACGGTTTAATTCGTTTAGCATTCATTTCCCTTCTTTCTACTTCATAATACCAAAGATATTTTTACTATGCTCGACTTTTTTAACATAAAAATTATCGAATCAAAGGATATCATTAATCATTTAAAACTTATTATTCGTCCATTAAAAAATAACTTGCTGCGTTTGTTTCAATGTCAAGTGGAGGTAGAGCATCTTCCAAACCAATTAAAAGATATGTTTCACTGTCACTATTATCAAATGCATAATAGTATGTTTCATCTTTTAATAAATTACCCTCTTTCCAAGTATCCCCATAATCTGAGCTAACTTTACCTTTTTGATTTGAGAAAGTAATTTGGTCCTCAGTAACAGTGTAATTTCCGGTTATTGAAATCATACTTCCATAACCTGCTACTATAGATGATGTATATGTTCCGTCGTCTTTAAAATTATATCGCTGACCTAAACCTGAATTGTACCGGAATGTCCCCGACATTGCATTATATTCATGACCAGTCATACTTCCGGTCTGCCATATTCCTACAATTGTGTTAGATGATTCTTGAGACTGCTCAGTCGAGTTTCCTTGATTTTGAGGTGGTTTTTCCGATTCTTCAGGCTGTGTTTCTACCGGCACGACTTCACTTGAATTTGTAGAATCCAACTTCTCTGTCATACGCACAGATATTGCTAATGCCTGTTCTCTTGTTGCGCTAGCATAGTTAGCAGCCTGTTCTGCAGAAGTAGTGGCTCTTGGTGCGAAGTTATTATCACCAACACCTGAGATAATTCCGTGAGTAACCATGAAATATACAGATGGCTTAGCCCAGTCAGAAATTTTAACATCATCCTTAAATTTAGGTGGAGCAGTATAATTGAATGTAAAGCTTCCATCAGCATTCAAAGTCCAGCCCTTTACAAATGCCTTTTTAAACACTCGTGTAAGCATAGTAGCAGCCTGTTCACGATTCAAAAGCTCATCCGGTGCAAATTTATCTGCTGCAACCCCTGCAGTAATACCTACGTTATATGCTTTTAGTACTTCTTGATCATTAGTATCGTTGAATGGATTTATTTTTACAGGAGTTGTTGTTATTCCTGACATTTTTTCGTAAAGCTTAACAGATACTGCTGCAAATTCAGCACGAGTTATGGGCTTTGTCAAGTCTGCACTTCTAAGAGAATCGGGTATAAGACCCATTTCATCTGCTTTTTTAATTTCAGTTTTTGCCCATTCAGAAGCATTGTAATCGACTGCACCGCTCAATGTAAAAGGTACGCTCATTACAAAAGATTCGTCTGTATAGTTGTGATCTATGCTGTATAAACGCATTTCAAATTCACCGTTTAGATTTGGAGCTTCAAGTTCAACAACACTGTTTCCGGCT
>JAQVRY010000050.1 GCA_028700795.1 Tissierellia bacterium
TTTCCAATTCATTGTATGATTCATTTTCATCATCCTTTTCACCGGAGCGATGATTGCCTCCTGCCAATATCAGCAGATTTTCCTTGTTTGAAAACTGGTATCTCATAGAATAAATAGGGTCATTAATGTTAATGTACATTCCTTCGAATGGTTGTTCACTTGTTCTTGCAGCAATTACATATGATTTCTCCTGATAAAGCCTCAAAAAATAAAGACCAAAGCTGTTGTCAAAGGGATAATGGGATGCCGCAATTACCTTATCTGCATGAATTGTTCCCTTTTCTGTTTCTACATCTACATGCTCGTCGTGAGGAACAATATCCAAAGCCCTTACATTTTCATATATCTGACAATTACTTTTATTCAAAATATTGTACAGACTGTATAAATATTTTAAAGGATTGAACTGTCCTTGATTTCTTACACCTATTGCCCCGTAAGCTTTATTTGGCAGAGGAACAGTATCTGAATAGAATCCGTCTATACCTAATTTTTCATAGGCTTTTAACTCTTTTTTTAAATCATCAATTTCACCCATTGAGGACGCATAAACATATGCAGTCTGTTCTTTGAAGTCACATTGAATGTTGTTTTCATCAATAATCCTTTTAATTAATTTTATTCCTTCTTCATTGGCTTTTAAATATTGCTTTGCTTCTTCCAAACTAAAGTTGTTTATTAAATTGTCATAAAACAAATCGTGCTGTATCGTAATTTTTGCTGTAGTATAGCCTGTTACACCGTATCCCGAATTTGTGGCTTCGATAATTCCTATTTTAAATCCGCAGTCCTTCAATAAATATGCGGTAGTTAATCCCGTAATGCCGGCTCCTATTATTAAAATATCAAATTTCTTGTTTTCTAAATCCACATTTTCTACAGTAGGGTTTTTTATACTTTCAGCTGTATCATGCCAATATGAATGTCTCGGATATTCCATAATTACCTCTTTTCAAATATTTTTGTTAATATACATATAATTTTCACAGCAATTAAGAAAAACAATAAAAATGTTAGCGAACATTTGCAGGGCACGACAATAATTCTTAACGAATGCAGGTTAAAAATCCGTTAAGCAGCTTGCACTGTTTGAGCAAAGCGAGTTTGCAAGCTGTAGGGTTTTTAGCCGGAATGAGTTTTAGAATTATTCGTGACCGAAACCGAGAGCGGTATTTTTATTATTTTTCAATAATATTAGTGTTATTGTTTCATAAATATTTCAATTTATTCCTTGACTTTGGTCATATTTTCATATATCATAATACAGAATAAAAACAATTTTAAAAACAGTGATTGGAACAGTAATTGCAGTAGGATTCAAAGAGATATAATTGAGTGGTGAGAGATTGTAAATCTGAATGCAACGAAGATCATCCAGGAGTTTAATTTCTGAAACAGCTTAGTAAGAAATTACGTATAAATGCGTTAAATTTTAGAGAGACATATTGTATATATGTAATTTGGGTGGTACCGCGAAATTCGTCCCATGTCGTTTGACATGGGACTTAATTATTTTCCTTGCTAACCCATATGCAATTAATAAAAAATTTCAATAATTAACATGAATCAAGGAGGAAAAATGAAACTATTTAAAGATATATCAAAAGCTGATTATAAAAAGAATGAGCTTGAAGTATCAAAGTACTGGGAAGAAATAGAATTATTGGAACAAAGCATCGAAACAAGAAAAGACAAACCATCGTTTGTTTTTTATGAAGGTCCCCCCACAGCCAATGGAAGACCGGGAATACATCACGTTATTGCAAGGACATTAAAAGACTCTGTCTGCAGATATAAAACTATGCAAGGTTATAAGGTTAAAAGAAAGGCAGGGTGGGATACTCACGGACTTCCTGTTGAAATTGAGGTTGAAAAACAATTAGGCTTAAGTACCAAACAACAAATAGAGGAATACGGAATTGCCCAATTTAATAAAAAATGTCGCGAATCAGTATTTACCTATGAAGCATTATGGCGTGAAATGACTGAGCGAATGGCTTATTTAATTGACTTGGATAATCCCTATATTACCCTTGAAAATGACTACATTGAATCTGAATGGTGGATATTGGATAAAGTTTTCAAGGACGGCTTAATATATGAAGGACATAAGATTCTTCCATATTGCCCGAGGTGCGGAACAGGTCTTGCTTCTCATGAAGTTGCACAAGGATATGAAGAAATTAAAACTGTAACTGCCTATGCAAAATTCAAGAAGAAGGATGAAGATGCATACTTTATTGCATGGACCACAACGCCATGGACATTATTATCCAATGTTACCTTGACGGTGCATCCGGATGTTGACTATGTTAAAATAAGAACTAAAGATAAAGAAGAAGTAAAAGGTGAAACGTATATTCTTGCAAAGACTTTAGTAGACCAAGTAATAAATGAAGAATATGAAGTTTTAGGAGAAAAAAAGGGTAAGGAATTAGAGTTTGTTGAATACGAGCAGCTTTTACCTTACGTTGAAGTTCCTGCAGGGAAAAAAGCATTCTATGTAACTTTAGCAGATTATGTAACTATTGAAGACGGTACAGGTATTGTCCACACTGCACCTGCTTTTGGTGAAGATGACTACAACACCGGATTAAAGTACAATCTGCCTGTTTTAAATCCTGTTGATGATACAGGAAGGTTCAGAGGCACACCTTGGTCAGAAATGTTTGTAATGGATGCTGACCAACCAATATTAAAATGGTTGAAGGAAAACGGGAAGCTATTTAAAAAGGAACCGGTTCTTCACAATTATCCACACTGCTGGAGATGCCACACACCATTGTTGTACTATGCAAGACCAAGCTGGTACATTCAAATGACAAAACTAAAGGATCTGCTTGTTTCAAACAACAACACTGTTAATTGGTATCCCGATTATGTAGGAGAAAAGCGTTTTGGAAACTGGTTGGAAAATGTTAATGACTGGGCTATTTCAAGAAGCCGTTATTGGGGTACACCTCTTCCAATTTGGAGATGTGAATGCGGTCATATCGACAGCATTGGTTCAAGAAAAGAATTAGTTGAAAGAGCAGTTGAAGATATAGATGAATCAATTGAGCTTCACAGACCATATGTTGACAATGTACACATTGTTTGTTCTGAATGCGGACAGCATATGACAAGAGTAAAAGACGTTATTGACTGCTGGTTTGATTCAGGTGCCATGCCTTTTGCACAATGGCATTATCCATTTGAAAATAAAGAAAGATTTGATGAATTGTTCCCGGCTGATTTTATTAATGAAGGTATTGACCAGACCAGAGGATGGTTTTATTCATTAATCGCCGTATCAACACTTGTTATGGGAAAGGCACCATATAAAAATGTATTGGTAAACGACTTGGTTCTTGATAAATATGGAAAGAAAATGTCAAAATCAAGAGGAAATTCGGTAGAACCAATGGAGCTATTCGATAAATACGGTGTTGACGCATTGAGATGGTATCTTTTGTACGTGTCACCTGTATGGACGCCAACTCGTTTTGACGAAGACGGGTTAAAGGAGATATTGAGCAAGTTTATTGGAACAATAAAAAATGTATATGCCTTCTTTGCTTTATATGCAAACACAGATTCAATAAAACCTCAGGATTTCTTTGTTGAATATAACGAGAGACCGGAGCTGGACAGGTGGATTGTATCAAAATACAACAACTTAGTTAAATATGTGACAGAAAGCATGGATGTTTATGACCATAATAAGTCTGTAAGAACAATTCAGAATTTTGTTAATGAAGATTTGTCCAACTGGTACATCAGACGATCAAGAAGAAGATTCTGGGAGACAGAGCTTAATGAAGATAAAAAAGCGGTTTATAACACCACATATGAAATATTAGTAGGTATTTCTAAACTGATAGCTCCATTTGCTCCTTATTTATCAGAAGAAATTTATAGGAATTTAACAGGTGAAACATCAGTCCATTTAAGCTATTATCCTAAAGCAAATGAGGAGCTTATAGATGAAAATATAGAAAAGAGAATGGATTTGGTAAAAGATATAGTCAGCTTAGGAAGAGCATCCAGAGAAAATGCTAAAATTAAAGTTAGACAGCCGATTCAAAAAATTCATATTGACGGAAAATATCAGGAATTAATTGACGATTTAGTCCCGTTAATCAAAGAAGAATTAAATGTTAAGGAAGTTGTGTTTGAGCATGACTTAAATGAATTTATGGATTTCTCTTTGAAACCCAACTTTAAAATTGCAGGGCCTATGCTTGGAAGCAATGTAAAGGCATTTGCCGGTATCTTGGCAAATGCAGATGCATTAAAGATAATTACAAAAGTTCAGTCAGGCGAAACATACGAAATTAATGTTAACGGTCAAATAGTTGAGCTTGACGACCAATTGCTGGATATCAGAATTGCGGCAAAGGAAGGATATGATGTTGCAACAGGAAACAATTTATTTACCATAATTGACACTAATCTTACTGAAGAGTTGATGAATGAGGGATATGCCCGTGAGTTTATATCCAAGGTACAGCAAATGAGAAAGAATAACGGATATGAGATGATGGACAGAATAAAAATATTCTACTCAAGCTCACCTGAAATCGATAAGGCTGTAAATGATTTTGAAGATTTTATCAAAGAAGAAACACTTGCAGATTTAATTGCCATATCAAAGGAAGAAGGTATGGAAGTTCAAAACCTGAACGGTATTGATACGGGAATGAAATTGGAAAAATAAATTAATAACTTAAAAAAACGGTATGGCTAATTCATACCGTTTTTTATTGGAAAGCTGACAAATAAAAGACATTGTTTTTTTAAAAAATTTATAGTATAATGGAAATAACAGAATAATAACCGGAGGGTAGAGCTATGAAAAATACTATGGTGATAATGGGACTATTGGTTTTAATAATCTTTATTTCAGTAGCCTGCCTTGCCCCTCAGGAAGTACCTATGATTAATATTGATGAAAGTATTAAGATGTATATAGTTGCGGACCCTCACTATATGTCTGAAAAGTTAACAGAAGACAGTGAAGTGTTTAACAGCTATTTGAATACCCTCGACAGAATGATGAAGTATACTGGTGTTTTCCTTGATATTATAGAAGATGATGTTAAAAAGAATCAGCCTGATATAGTTATTTTTCCGGGAGATTTAACAAACAATGGTTCCAAGGTTAATCATTTGGAATTTGAAAAGCGTTTACAAAGGATAAAATCAACAGGAAAAAAGGTGTATGTAGTTCCCGGGAACCATGATATTAATAATGAAAAATCATTATATTTCAAAGATAATAAAATATACACGACTGAAAGTATAAATGAAGATGAGTTTGTAGAAATTTATAGTTCTTACGGATATGATGAAGCAATATCAAGAGATGAAAATACACTTAGCTACTTAGTTAAGCCTTATCAGAATTTGTGGCTGTTGATGCTTGATACAACAAAGGATTACCCGGAACCTGGCGGTTATATAAACAGAGATACACTAAATTGGATTGTATCATGTTCAGATAAGGCAAAGGAAGAAAATGCCGAAATAGTAGTTGTAATGCACCACAACTTACTTGACCACAGTGAAATTATATGGGAAGACTACACAGTGGACAACAACACCAGTGCAATTAATACATTACATGAATGCGATATACAGCTTGTGTTGTCAGGACATATACATATTCAAGATGTTAAAACACATGTATCCGTAGAAACAGACAATACAATATATGATATTGCAACAAGCAGCCTGCCTGTATTTACTCATCAGTACGGACAGTTGACATATTCGCCTTCAAGAGGCTATGATTATGAAACAATTAAACTGAATGTGGAAAAGTATGCTTTGGAAAATAATATTAAAGATGAGAATTTGCTTTCCTTTAATGAATATGCTGAAAAGTTTTTTACTGATAATTTATGCAGCACACATAAAGATAGTATAAGGTTGTTGGACATTCCTGACGAACATAAAGAAGAAGTATTCAGAACAGTAACTGAAATGAATAAAAAATACTTCTCAGGATACAGAAATGAAGCATTGAAGCAGCTTATAGAAACTAAAGGTTTTAAAATTGTTGAAGAATTAGATGAATGCTTCATACAAGAATATATAATGGGAATGATAAAGGATCAAAATGCAGACAACAATAAATTACATATTCCCATAAACTAAATATGCATAATTTTTATAATCTCTTTAATTAATTTAGCATCTATCTGACCCGGTGCGGACTTATCCTTATGAGAAGCATAAGTCATGCATGAACCAATTAATTCACAAGATATTCTTGAAATGATTCCAAGAGGTCCCATAGAAATGGCTATGAAGGGACCTTTTTTTTCTTTCTTTAATTTAAGGGCTGCAGAAAGAAGTGTCAGGACATCTTCTTCAGAATTAGGCATCACTGCTATTTTAGCAATATCTCCACAATCCATCATCTTATTAACCCTTGAAATTATTTCTTCCTCTGGAGGAGTTTTTAAAAAATCATGATTGGATAATATTGTTACCACCATGTTTTTTCTTGCTAAGTCAACAATACTATCTACTCCTTCAGCTTGAGAGAAAAATTCAATATCTATAAGCTCAACCAACTTGCTTTCGATTACATTCTTGTTAAGCTTAAAGTAATAGTCAGTATTTATATAAGAAACTCCACCTTCCTTTTTTGTTCGCAATGTAAAGAGAAGAGGTTTATCATATAATTTTCTTATTTTCTCAAGAAGGTCTGTTACTTTTGTTTGGTCTTGGACAAATTCAAAATAATCCGCTCTAAGCTCAACTAAATCTAAGGGAGTATTTTTTAGTTTGTTAAATTCGCCAAGGATTTCATTCTCTGTAACACCGGTTACCGGTACACAAATTTTCGGCATACCATTTAAATTTATATCTTTAATCCGTATATTTTTCACTTGAGTTCTCCATATTTTTTATAATTGTTATTTATTATATCACAAGTGCAAGGACTGAGGTGTCTATGCTGCATTGATTATATTATTATATAATAAGAATTAAAGAAAGACAACAATGAAAACATTATCCCGATTAATGTTGAAATTGCAATATTTTTAATTGACAATGCATTGCAAACTATAATATAATTATGTAACTTTTGATTAATGTATTAAGATGAGTATGCAAAACTATATATGACTTGTCATTCTGAGCATTAGCGAAGAATCTCAGTAATTATGAGACTGAAAGGTAGTGAGGTTATGAAAGGTTTAGGGGTGTCACCTGGTATTGGTATAGGTAAAGCCTTTATAATTGATAAGGGACCAATTAACATAATTAAGAATTATGTTAATGATGCTGAAAAAGAAATAGACAGGCTTAAGGCTGCTTTGGAAATGGCAAAAGAACAGCTTAACGAATTGTACATTTCAACAATAGACGAATTAGGTGAAAAAGAAGCTCAAATTTTTAAATCTCACGAAATGATGTTGGAAGATGATACATTCATTTCAGATGTAGAAGACAGGATAAACAGGGAAGGCGTAAATGCTGAGTTTGCTTTAAATGAAACTTCCAATGTTTATATTAAAATGTTTCAAAGTATTGAAGATGAATATCTCAGGGAAAGATCAGAAGATATCAAAGATGTAATGAATAGAGTAATAAGAATACTGATGTGTATCTCAAGTGTTGATTTTTCTAATATGGAAGAAAACTCTATTATTGTTGCCAAAGATTTGACTCCCTCAGATACTGCACAACTTGACAGAACAAAAGTAGCAGCCATGATTACTGAGGTGGGAGGCAAAACATCCCATGCAGCAATAATTGCAAGGATTATGGGCATACCTACTATTGTAGGGTTAAACAATATAACAGATAAAATAAAGGACGGCGATACTGTAATCTGCGATGGAAAGACAGGTAAAGTGCTGATAAATCCCAATGCAAAACAGCTGTTTCATTATAACAAGAAAAAAAACATAGAAGATGATATTAAAAACGAATTAAGAAATCAGGTAGGACTGCCTTCAATAACAAAAGATGGATTTAAAGTATCTTTGTCAGCAAATATTGGTGTCCCGAATGATGTAGATATGGCATTAGAAAATGATGCAGAAGGAATCGGGCTATTCAGAAGTGAATTCATATTTATGAATAGAGACCGACAGCCTACAGAAGACGAACAATTTGAGCAATATAAGGAAGTCCTGGTTAAAATGGGGGATAAGCCTGTAATAATAAGGACAATGGACATTGGTGGGGACAAGAATGTTCCATATATTGATATTCCAAAAGAGATGAATCCTTTTTTAGGATATAGAGCAATAAGGTTTTGTCTTGGTAATGTAGAAGTTTTTAGAACACAGCTGAGAGCAATCCTAAGAGCCAGTGTTTACGGTAATGTCAAAATTATGATTCCCATGATTTCAACTATGAAGGAATTAAAAGACTCTAAGAAAATTCTGCAGCAAGCGAAAGACGAATTAAAAAGTGAAGGAATAAAATTTAAGAATGATATAGAAATTGGCATCATGATTGAAATCCCTTCTGCTGCAATAATATCCGACCTTTTAGCTAAGGAGGTTGACTTTTTTAGTATAGGTACCAATGATTTGATTCAATATACCATGGCTGTTGATAGGATGAATTCCAAATTATCTTATTTATACAGCCAATACCACCCTGCACTTTTAAGGCTAATAAAGGGAATAATAGATAACGCACATAATGCCGGCATCTGGGTCGGTATGTGTGGCGAAGCAGCCGGCGATCCAAAGCTTATACCGGTATTCGTAGGAATGGGATTAGATGAATTCAGCATGAATTCCCCTTCAATTCTAAGGTCAAGATATATAGTGAGAAATTTAAATAAAGAAGACATGCAGAAGATAGCAAGAAATACTCTTGATATGGAAAATGCAATTGAAGTGGAGGAGTATTTAAGCTGTTTGTTTGCAGATGAAAATGAAAATTGTTTAAAAACATGCAAAAACGGGAGAAGACAAGAATGAGATCCTTCGCTACGCTCAGATGACAATCGGGAATATATTCGTTTATCGTGGTGTGCGTACACGTGATAATTCTGAGAGCTTTAGCTCGTGTCATTCTGCAGTTCGTGTCATTCTGAAAGCGCAGCTTGAAGAATCTCAGGCTTTGTCATTCTGAACGCAGTGAAGAATCTCAGACTTTGTCATTCTGAAAGCGCAGCTTGAAGAATCTCATCAAGGAGTACCAATGAAAAAAAACGATATAATTGAAGTAACAATCAATGATTCGGAGTTTCCTAATATAGGAACAATAAACTTTGAAAATAAAACAATAAAAATAAAAAACACTCTGCCAGGACAAAAAGTAAGAGCTAAGGTTTTACGCACACGAAAAGACAGTGTAGATGCAAAACTAATCGAAGTATTGGAAAATGCATATTATGAAAAAATACTACCCTGTGAGCATTTTAACTTATGCGGAGGCTGCTCCTATCAAACTGTTCCTTATGAAAAGCAGCTTGAAATAAAATCTCAACAAGTTAAAAAAATTATAGATGAAATATTGACAGAAAATTATGAATTTCTACCTATAGTGCCAAGCCCTAAAGAAACTAAATACAGAAATAAAATGGAGTTTTCATTTGGCGATGAAATAAAGGACGGTCCTTTATCTTTGGGAATGCACAGAAGAAACAGCTTCCACAGCATAGTAAACACTTATGACTGTCAAATTGTTGATGAAGATTTTCGACAAATACTATGTCGTATATTAGACTATTTCCGCGGAAATAGTCAAACCTACTACCACAAAACCACAAATATTGGCTTTTTAAGATACTTATTAGTGAGAAAGGCAGAAAAAACAGGAGAAATTTTAATTAATTTAATAACAACAAGTCAAAGTACATTAAATGAAAAAGAATTTGTTGATTTAATTTTAAATACGAGCCTGCAAGGTAAAGTAAAGTGCATTGCACACTCAATATTTGACGGGGTTGCAGATGCAGCAAAGGCCGACTCCATGAAAGTTCTCTATGGCGAAGACAAAATTACAGAAGAATTGTTGGGACTTAAATTCAACATTTCATCATTTTCCTTTTTTCAAACAAATTCTTTGGGAGCAGAAAAACTATACTCAATTATAAGGGACTTCATAGGCAATACAAAGGACAAAACAATATTTGACCTATATTCAGGAACCGGTACCATAGGGCAAATTTTAGCCCCATCAGCTAAAAAGGTAATCGGTATAGAAATAGTTGAAGAAGCAGTAAAAAAAGCAAATGAAAATGCAAAGCTTAACAATTTAACCAACTGTACCTTTATAGCAGGAGACGTCCTTAAGAAAATAGATGAACTAAACGACAAACCTGATATAATAGTCCTCGACCCTCCTCGTGAAGGCATACATCCAAAAGCAATCCAAAAAATAATAGACTATAAACCTGAAACCTTCATATACATTTCATGCAAACCAACATCCTTAAAAAACGACCTTCCGGTCTTTTTACAAAACGGATACAAGGTTACTAAAGTACAATGTGTTGATATGTTCCCGCAAACGCCGCACGTTGAGACGTGCGTCCTTTTGTCCCACAAGAATTCACACACGTCTGCACCATCTTTATAAACAGGAAAATTGAACAAAATAGACTTTAAGGGCAATTCAGCTTCATCACATGGAAAAATCTCTATTTCTTTGATTAACGAAGAAATCAGGGATTTTTTCTCTTCATCACTGATTTTATCGTATATCCTATCAAAGTTTGCCAGTAGCGTATAGATATTTTCTAAGGTAATGGCATCTTGTTCTACGGCTTTACGACGTAGCTTGACATCGTCGATTTTTTCTTCAAGTTCTACGATGATGTCATATAGGCCATCAAGTCTGAGGGTCATATCATGGACTTTGCGTTCCCTAAAACGAGTATCCTCAGGCAGACTGTCAATTTCGTTTTCAAGTCGAGCTTTATTAATATCTACCTCTCTAAGCTTAGATTCATAGTTTTTTAGTTCTCTATTTAAAGTTGAAGTATCAATCTCTTTACCTATTCTTGATTTAATTTCCTCTGCAAAATCTTGGTTTTTAATCAGCTCTCTGATTGCTTCAATGACAAGTGGTTCAATATCCGTTTTTTTGAGCATAGATTTATAATCGCAGCTTTTCCCACGTGCGGTTCGTGATTTACTGCAAACATAATAGTAAATTTCTTTAT
>JAQVRY010000051.1:0-7880 GCA_028700795.1 Tissierellia bacterium
TGTGCTTCTTTATATTTTAAGCGAGTAGCTTTACCTCCCCTAATGTGTCTTTCAGACTTATTTTTAAGCAAAACTTTCTTGACTTCGCTTGCAGCTGGAGGGTTCAGTTTGGGAAGACGCTCTGTTACATCCTTATGGACTGTGCTTTTGCTGACACCGAATTTTTTAGCAGTCTGTCTTACGGTGGATTCAGTACTTATAATATATTCCGCAATCTCCATGGCCCTGCGTTCTATGTAATCTTTCATTTTTAACCCCCTTTGGCATTGTACCGTCTTATTTACATTTTTATGCGTTTATTTGTCCTATTAGAACCTTATTTTGTTATTCAATGGCAATATAGTCCAAAGGATTTATTTGTTGACCGTCAACAATTACTTCAAAGTGAAGATGTGCACCATCTGATGCCTCAATGCTGACTGTTTTTCCCAAATTTCCAATAACCTGACCTTTTTCAACGGTATCGCCGGCTTTGACATTTGCCGACACTAAATTACTGTACAATGTTTTTACATTGTTCCCATGATCAATTATAATTTCTGTTGCTGTAATTTCTGAATTGTTAACAGCTTCTACTTTCCCTGCTAAAGCGGATTCAATCAATAGGGTATCTTTTGGTTTAATATCAATTCCCTTATGTACTCTCCATTCGCCAATTGCCTCATAATATACTAAATCATCAATAGTAAATTCTCTGATTAATTCTCCGGCTAATGGCACTTTCATGGACTTTAACTCCATTTGCTCTGATTTAACTCCATCATCATCTTCATCATCCTCATCATTATCATTTTCTGCATTTTGAAAATCATCAATGATATCTTGTACATAATCTTCATAAGGATCTTCATGAACCTGAACATCACCGTTTGGTGCATCATTTTCTGCTAAATCACTTTGACCGTTTTCAGGATTTGAAGTATATCTCCATACTACTGCTGTTGCTAAAAGCATTATACACAAAGCTATTATTAAGAAGCTTGTATCCTTATGCTTAAGTCTAATAAAGAAATCCTTCATTTTTGCTTTTGCTCTCGCAAATCTATTGTTTTTCATATAAACCTCCCATTTAATACTTCTTTATTATCTGAAAATAGTGTGTCCCATTTTTTTTATTTAATACAATTTTGTTCTAAATTTTTCTATTTTTCATAAAATATTAAAGAAACTTATGATAAAGGGGTTGATTTTTATGTTAAACCGTATAATTTATGCTTTTGTTGTATTCGCAATGCTTTTAACTATTCCAAATCTATCTTTGAATTTTTTTGAGAAAAAAATGAATTTAACCAGCGCGGCAGTTAAAGAAGAGGATAGCTCAAAGCATGAAGATGAAAAGCATGAAGAAATATACACTACAGATGTGTATGAACCTAAATTAATTAAGGTATACAACAAAAAAACAAATGAAGTGATGGTTATTGATTTTGAAGAGTACTTAAAAGGGGTGGTTGCTTCAGAAATGCCGGCAGAATTTAATACTGAAGCTCTTAAGGCACAGGCAGTTTCTGCAAGGACATACTTATTGTACCGATTAAAAAAATATCCCGATGGACAGCCGGAACATACAGAGGCACCTGTTTGCACAGACATTCATTGCCAGGTGTGGAGCTCAAATGATGAATTAATTAAGTCCCATTACGATGGGTGGTATGAGAATTACTGGGGTAAAATCGAAGGAGCGGTAGAGTCAACTAAGGGACAAGTTTTAACTTATGATGGCAAAATAATTGAGCCGCTGTATCATTCGACCAGTGGAGGCAGAACTGAAAATTCAGAAGATGTGTTTTCTGCGGCAGTTCCTTATTTAAGAAGTGTAGAAAGTCCATATGAGGGGGAATCACCCAGATTGAACAGCTCGGTTAAAATAACAACAAGTGAATTTATTGATAAAATAGAATCTGTTTACGGTGAAATGAACATGACTGAAAGTAATTTAAATGAAAAAATCTTACTTGGTGAAGTCAGTGAAGGTGGTAAAATCAAGACATTAATAATTGATAACACCGAAATTTCAGGACGTGATATGAGAGCTTTATTTAACTTAAACTCAACAAATTTCAGTTTTATCCAGTCCGGAAGTGAAATTGAAATCTTAACTACCGGATATGGTCACGGTGTTGGGATGAGCCAGTGGGGCGCTGAAGGTATGGCTAACAAAGGCTATAATTACAAGGAAATATTAAAACACTATTATACAGGTGTTAAAATTGTAAATATGAAGTAAATATATACAATTAGCTTCTTGTGTGATATCATTGCATGGTAGACTTCTAACGAAAGGAAAATACAATGATATTTATAGATAGTATTGCTTATAAAGAATTTAAAGAATTGTTGGATAATGCAAATGTTGACTCCTACAATGTAAGAATAGCAATTGACCGTGTAGGATGCAGCGGACCGATTTTCGGCGTATTTATTGATGAAGCAAATGAAAATGATGATGTTGAAGTAGTTAATGAAATTACTTTCATTTCTGAAAAGTCAATAGTTGAAGAATACGGCGGGTTCATAATTGTATCCAGTGAGGAAAATAACGGCAGAGGTATTGGAATGAAGCCCGTTGTAACTCCATCTTCAGGATGCGATGGATGCGGCGGCGGTTGCAGCAGCAATGAATAATGAGATAGGGTGACTCTCTGTTGAATACTTTCAGAGGAATGTACACAAAAAGAAAGGATTTATGTTTACACATAAATCCTGTTTTTATTATTAGTCTGCAACATATGGCAGTAATGCAATTGATCTTGCTCTTTTAATTGCTCTTGTTACCATTCTTTGATGCTTAGCGCAAGCGCCGGTAATTCTTCTTGGTAAAATTTTTCCTCTTTCAGTTGTATATTTTTTTAACCTGCCAAGGTCTTTATAATCTATGTGTGTTGCCTTTTCTTGACAGAATTGGCATACCTTTTTACGGGGTCTTCTTCTTTGACCGTATTTTTCATTTTTGTCGCCACGATCGTTTCCGCCTTGTCTGGAACTCATTGTTCTCCTCCTTCCGTTAATGTTTATTAAAATGGGATATCTTCGTCATCTACAGGTTCAAATATGTCATTGTCTTCATCGGGGAAATCATTAAAAAAGCTGCTATCCGGTTGTACCGCATTTCCCTGGTTTGATGAAGATTGCTCTCTTGAGCCGATAAACTCTACTCTGTCTGCAATTACATCTGTAGTGTATCTTTTTTCTCCTGTTTGTGTAGTATAACTTCCTGTCTGAATTCTACCTTGTATTGCGCACTGTCTTCCTTTTGAAAGATAATTAGCACATACTTCAGCAGTTTTTCCAAATACAGTTATGTTTATGAAATCTGCTGTCGGTTTTCCCTGATTTATTGCTTCTTGTTTCTTTTCTCCATATAAACCTTTATCTACTGCCAATGCAAATTTAGCAACAGCCATACCACTGGTTGGTATGAATCTTAGGTCAGGATCCCTTGTCAGTCTTCCGATTAATACAACATTATTCATAATACTACCTCTTCTTTAATTATTTTTCTTCTTCTACCGTAATCATATGTCTGATAAAATTGTCACTTATCTTACAAATTCTGTCTATTTCATCAACAGCATCTGCTCCTGCAGTAAATTCAATAAAAACATAATAACCTTCTCTTTTTTTGTCGATTTCATAAGCAAGTCTTCTATGACCCCACTCATTAACCTTTTCAACTGTTCCCTGTCTCTCGGTTATTATGCTTTGCATCTTTTCAATTTCTGCATTTCTTACATCTTCCTCTAAGTTAGATAATAAGATAAAAGCACCTTCATATTTTCTCATCTGTGTCACCTCCTTTGGACTTTTGGCCCTTGTTCGCCAAGGGCAGGATAGCTTATATATTATAGCACCTGAAAAACCCTAATTCAAGTATTATTTTATTAAATATTCAGCAGTTTTTTGGCAATAGCTGCATTTTTCATCTCCATCTGCCTTAATCAATTGAGGAGCAGCTTCCTTGTAATTCACATAGTCGTCAATTGCCTGCTCCACATGCTCCATGCATGCAAATATCTTTTCATACTTTTCTTTCATGGTTCACCTATATTTCATAAACTTTGCTTGATCTGTCTCTGTATGTTAAGTCAAGACAAACTCCCGGATTTACATCTATGAATTCTTCCAATAAAATAGATTCTACCGTTTTATAGGCAAGCTCAGGAAAATTATTTTCTTTGCTTAGATGTCCAAGCAAAACTATTTCTGTTCCCCTTTTTACAACCTTTGATATTAAACGACCTGCAGCTTCATTGGACATATGCCCAAATTCTCCCAGCACTCTTCTTTTAAGAGACCATGGATAGGGACCTATGATTACCAAATCTTCATCATGATTTGATTCTACCAGCAACAAATCTGAATCTATAATGCTGTTTGTAATTGTTCCATTGAAACAGCCTGTATCTGTAACCAAGCTCAGCTTTTTATTTTCGTAAAATATGTTATAGCCTACCGGATGTACTGCATCGTGGGATATATCAAATGACTTAATTGTTAAATCTCCAATCTGTGTGCAGTCATCCAAAACTTTTATATTATGTGATTTAATATCTCCGATGCAGGGGTTCATTGCCTCCCATGTTTTTTCATTTGCATAAATAGGGATGTTTAAACGCCTTGACATTATTCCTGCACCTTGAATATGGTCAATATGTTCATGTGTTATGAATATGGCATCTATCTTTTTGGGGTCTTCACCAATATTTACAATTTCCTGCTGAATTCTTTTTCCGCTTAATCCCGCATCAATAATAATAGTTGCATTTTTTGTTTTGATATATTGGCAGTTTCCACTGCTTCCGCTGTATAATGAACAAAATTTGAGCTTCATTCGTCCTCCCTATGCACATGAACTACAATTAATCAATTTATACTATCATAAAGGCATTACTTTTACAAATACTTTCTGATTTTTGACAAATCTACCGTACATATTTACTGAGAATAGAGAAATGTCTCCAGAATCTAATGTTCTAACAACTTACAATTTGCATAAAATTAATAGTAGGTATGGGGACACACCTCTACTCACTGGATAGTCTCTGATGGTAGAGGAATGTCCCCAAAATTGCGAGGTAAGTATGATTATTAAAATTAAATGGAAATCATTATTAATAATTTTTGTTATTATATTTGTTTCATTGGCAATTTATTTATTTATGAATAAAACTCAATCTGTTTCTGCAGATGAAGAAAAGGATTTTATTAAGTGGGTAGATTTTAGGGTTTCCTATGATGCCATGGATAGAGCTTTAAGGGCTGATATCAACAGTCTTGATGAAGAGGTTAAATTGGATTGGATTGAAATATTAGCTTATCTTGGAACAAGATATGGAGGCGATTTCTTTTCTCGTTATAAGGCTAAGGACATGGACAAATTAATAAACAGACTAAAAAGCGGTGAAAGCATTGAAAGTATGACCAAGGATCTCACCCATTACAATTACTACCATGAGGCATATAAGGCTGTATTGGAAGGATTTGTAGGACCTTTTGAAATACAGGTGAAGGATGAAAACACCGGAGAAAAGGTTTGGGTTAAAAAGTATGGATTAAAAGCATTTTCACCTATAGCAGCAGGATACCATTACGGACATTATGATGATTTTGGAAACTCCCGCAGCTACGGCTTCAGAAGAGTGCATCTGGGAAATGACTTGGTAGGCTCCATAGGTACTCCCGTTATTGCCGTTGAATCAGGTCGAATCGAGGCATTGGGCTGGAATCAATACGGCGGATGGAGAATAGGAATACGCAGCTTGGACAGCAAAAGATATTATTATTATGCTCATCTGCGAAAGGATCATCCTTATGTCAAAACCCTTAAGGAAGGGGATATTGTATTAGCAGGAGATGTAATCGGATATTTAGGTATGACCGGGTATTCACGAAAAGAAAATGTCAACAACATAAATACTCCTCACCTGCATTTTGGAATGCAGTTAGTATTTGATGAATCTCAAAAAGAAGCATTGGCAGAAATATGGATTGATGTATACAGAATTGTTAAGCTTCTTAATAGAAACAGATCCCCTGTTGTTTATAATAAAGAAACAAGGGAATCTGATAGAATTTACGAAATAAGGTTTCACAATATCCAAAGGGAGACCTAATTTATTTAACGGACATATTTGTTTGCTATGTTAGACATTATTACCGCAGCTTCTGCCCTAGTTAAGTATTCATCAGGGCAAAAGGCTTTTATATGTTTGCCGGATACTATTCCGTTAACATAGGCTGTTTTAACTGCTGAAATTTCTTCTTCCGTAAGATTTTTTAAGTCCGAAAATACTGCATTTATATCTATTTCCGCATATTTATTGCTGCTTACCAATATGTCTTCAATTAATACGGTAGCTTTTTTTCGATTTAGGTTTTCCAAGGGATGCATAGCTTCCAATAATCCGCGCTCATAGATATCTTTTACAAAATCCAATGCCCAGAAATGTACATTTGTGAAATCATAATAGAGAATTGTATTTTGTGTTTGTATTTTACTTAGCTTATTTACATTTTCAATATAATTTAATGTTCTGCTCAAAAAAACACAAAATTCTTCAAGGGTTACAGGGTTATCCGGGTTATATAGTGCTGCTTTGCTGACTATCCCCTTTCCATACATATCCATAATAATTTTTCTTGCCCAGTGAAATGATATGTCATCATAGATGTATCTGCCATATTGTGTATCGCCTGTACGGAGAAGCAAATTTCTTTCTATCCAACCTTCTTTTGTTTCATCTATATATACTTTATACCAATAGTATCCGTTCTTTAATACGGGACCTTCGGTAATTGTTCCCAATTGGTTAACACTAAGCTGATGTACATAATTTCCTGCAGGAGCATCCCTTAAATAATAAGCCCATCTAATGCCGTCTGTTCTTACGTAATCTCCCTTTTCATAGAATATGATATTACCGCTTGAGCAATTGTAAGGCGTCGGAACTACCAAAGACCTACTTGGCTTACTTTCTCTTGGGAGATAAGAAAAATCAATATTATTTATTTTTTTACCGTATTCTTTTTCTATTACATCGTAAATTAGTTGCTGATATGTGTATTTTTTGGCGTAAGGCGAAACAGGATTGTTACTTTGAGCCCAGCCGTTGTATGCCCATAATGCAAAATACCAGTTTTCCAAAATATTGGGGTCCATATTTCCCACACTTGACACTTGGTTGTATGAACTCATACTCCATTTATTAAGGAGTACATCAGCACCTGCTTCTATATTGTACAATATGTCATACTTAAGTCTGTAGTTGTCGTAGCCTCCGTATACATTGTTTATTTGCATGAGCCCGATGCTTGTGCCGCATATTTTAGGACTTCCATCGCTGTTAAAATGCTTATACACGGACTCGACTCTTGCTATTCCTTTTAGAAGTATTGCCGGTATACCTCTTTTTATTGCAACTTCATCAATGATTGCTTCAATCTCGTCTCTTGAAGGGTTTACACCTGCATACACTGTCGTGTTAAATATTAACATAAGTATTATAATCATTATAATTTTTTGAGTTATGGTTTTCAATATTTACACCTCTCTGTTTTGTTTATAATGTAAATATTCCCATATTATTGAAAATTATACCTTTATTTTCGTGATATGCTTTAGTTCGTTCATATTTTTTGTAAAAAAATGGATAGTACTTCTTTCAGGAGTACTATCCCATAAAAGGTATGGGGACACATAAGAAGGGATGTCCCCAAAATTTTTTCAATTAATGAAGTTTCACTGAGATTTTAGCCATTATAGCAGCAGCCTCAGCTCTGGTTAAATATGTGTCAGGGCTAAATATT
This sequence comes from Tissierellia bacterium, assembly GCA_028700795.1. Lineage (GTDB taxonomy): Bacteria > Bacillota > Clostridia > Tissierellales > Sedimentibacteraceae > Sedimentibacter. The sequence goes on from JAQVRY010000051.1 coordinate 7,807, forward strand.
CCTGAGCCTTTACCTGACATAATGCTGTTGGTGTAGACTGTTTTAATAGCACTTATTTCATCTTCATTCAAATT
>JAQVRY010000051.1:7980-11116 GCA_028700795.1 Tissierellia bacterium
TTCTGTTGAGCTTTCTTCTTTTTCCGGAGAGCTTTCTATATCTTCCAGGCTGACATTTATACCTTCAGCATAGCTTAATGCTTTGCTTAAAAGTATGCAGAACTCTTCTTTGGAAACATAATTGTCAGGATTAAAATATTCAGCTTCGTTGACAATATTTTTTGCATATAGGTCCATTATTATTTTTCTTGCCCAGTGGAAGGATATATCTTCAAATACATATCTTCCATACTCACTATCTCCGGTACGTAATAAAAAGTTTCTTTCTATCCAGCCTTCAGTATTGTCATCTATATATACTTTGTACCAATAATATCCGTTTTGCAGTACGGGTCCTTCATCTATAATACCTAATTGATTTAAGGAAATATCGTGTATATATCTGCCTGCAGGAGCATCCCTCAAATGAAATTTTGTCCTTATACCGTCAGTTCTTACATAATCTCCCTCTTCATATAATATTATGTCGCCACCGTTAGTATACTGGGGTGTGGGGACAACCAAGGATCTGCTTGGTTTCCCTGTTGCAGGAAGATATGAAAAATCGATATTGTGTATTTTACCGCCATATTCTTTTTCAATAACATCATAAATCAGCTGCTGATAAGTGTATTTTTTTGCATAGGATTGAACTATGTTTGGATTGTTGCTTTGCGCCCAGCCGTTGTAAGCCCATAAAGCGAAATACCAATTTTCTAATACATTAGGGTCCATATTGCCTACACTTGAAACTTCCTTGTATGAACTCATGCTCCACTTATTGAGAAGTACATCAGCTCCTGCTTCAATATTGTACATAATGTCATATTTAAGCTTGTCGCTGTCATATCCTCCGTTTCTATTGTTAATCTGCATGAGACCAATGCTTGTACCTGTTATCTTAGGACTGCCGTCCTTATTGTAATGTTCGTAACAGGATTCAACTCTTGAAATTGCTTTTAATAGAATTGAAGGAATTGCTCTCTTTTCAGCAACCCTCTCAATCATATACTCTAATTCTTTTCTTGTGGGATTAACTCCGGCATATACGAATGTGTTAAAAATAAATACAAAAATGAAAATTAATGAAATAACTTTTCGGGTAGTGGTTTTAAATACTTTCATATTTATTCCTCCCTCTATATTTTGTTCTTAACCGATATTTATTTGGATGCGGTCAATTATATTTAATACCTCGCTTTTGATTTTTTCCAATGCTTCGGCTGATTCATCCTGACTTTCTCCGTTAATAGAAAAATACACCTTTAACTTAGGCTCTGTTCCTGATGGTCTCAGTACGAGCCAGGAGCCATCTTCGAAAGAAAACTTAAGTACATCTGATTTCGGATAATTTATTTTTTCGGTAGTTCCTTTAATTAAGTTTAATGAAACACTCATCTTATAGTCGATAATTGTAGGTATCTTTTTGCCTGCTAAAGAGTTTAGTTTGTTTTCTCTGAAATATTCCATGATTGCTTTCATTTTGCTTTGTCCTGCAACACCGGAGAAAGCTAATGAAATAGTTTCTTCTATATAATAACCATGCTCATCATATATTTCAGCTAAAACATCTATTAATGTTTTGCCTTGCTTATTATAATATGCAGCCATTTCACAAATGAGCATAGAAGCAATCACTGCATCCTTATCTCTTACAAATGTTCCTGCCAAATATCCGTAGCTTTCTTCATATCCAAACAGGAAATTGTATTCTTTTGTGTCTTCAAATTTCTGCATCAATTCAGCAATATATTTAAAACCTGTCAATGTATCAAATATCGTTACATTATATTTATCTGCAATACAGTTTGCAATCTCACTGGTTACAACAGTTTTAACAATTGCAGGTTTCTGGGGAATTTCTCCTTTTTCATTCAAAGAAGAAAGCAAGTAATTTAAAAGCAATGCTCCGGTTTGATTTCCGTTTAAGGGAACAAATTCCCCTTTATGCTTTACAATTACTCCTACACGGTCGCAGTCAGGATCTGTGCCTATAATTATTTCACCGTACAATTCTTCGGCTTTTTTAATTGCAAGATCAAAAGAGCTCAGTTCTTCCGGGTTAGGTGAGCTAACCGTTGAAAATTGAGAATCCGGTTTTTCCTGCTCTTCAACAACAAATACATTTTTGTATCCCATTTCATCCAACACTCTTCTTACCGGTTTATTTCCTGTTCCGTGAAGGGGAGTGTATATAATTTTAATATCCTTATCAACATCATTTCTTAAGCTTAGTTCTTTTATATCATTTATGTAAGATGTATCTACATCATTTCCAATTATATGAATCTTTGTATTTCCAGCAAATTTTTCTGATTTTATATCTTCTAATTTCACTTCATTGATTTTTTCAATAATTATATCAGCATCCTGCACAACCTGCCCTCCAAATTCGTCATATACCTTGTAACCGTTATATTCCGGAGGATTATGGCTTGCAGTTATTACAACACCTGCCTTGCAATTAAAATGCCTCACTGCATAGGATAATTCAGGAGTTGGTCTAAGGCTGTCAAAAAGATAAACTTTTATATTATTTGCTGCAAATACACATGCTGTTTTCTCTGCAAATTCCTTTGACATATTTCTTGAGTCATATGCAATTGCAGCAGATATCTCTTGAGCATTGTGTTTCTCAATCAGATGATTTGCAATTCCCTGAGTTGCTTTAGCAACGGTAACTAAATTCATGCGGTTGGTTCCTGCACCAATTTTTCCCCTCATACCTCCGGTGCCGAACTCCAGTTCCTTGTAGAATCTATCTTCTATTTCTATTTCAATTTTTTCAATTTCCTTTAATTCTTTTTTTAGCTCATCGTCTACATGTGGACTGTTAAGCCACATTTCAAATTTTTCTTTATACATGTCTCCACCCCTTAACCTATGTCTATTGATTTCAAATACTTCTTGAAACTTTCTTTCAAGTCATCTCTTTTGAGAGCATAGTCAACAGTTGCTTCAAGAAAGCCGAGCTTACTCCCCACATCATATCTTCTGCCCTGAAATATATAAGCATACATTTCTTCAGTAGTACATAATTCCTTCAATCCGTCTGTAAGCTGAATTTCTCCCCCCACGCCGGCTTTCGTATTTTCAAGTATTTTAAATATTTTCGGAGTTATTATATACCTTCCTAATATTGCAATATTTGTAGGTG
>JAQVRY010000052.1:0-4079 GCA_028700795.1 Tissierellia bacterium
ATTGAAGCATTAAAAGAAATAAAGGGAGTTACAGGAAGATTTGAAATTCTTCCTAATAAGCTTGATTGTATTATAATTCTTGATTTTGCACATACTCCTGACGGTCTTCAGAAGGTAATGGATACTATAAATGAGTTTGCAGAAGGAAGAAAGATTGTTATGTTTGGAGCAGGGGGAGAAAGAGATTTGTCAAGACGTGCTCCCATGGGTGAAATTGCAGGCAAATACTGTGATTTAAGCATACTTACATCCGATAATCCAAGATTTGAAGACCCTTACGAAATATGTAAGGAAATAGCAGAAGGTGTTGAAAAGTGCAACGGTAAATATAAAATAATTGTTGAGCGTGACCAAGCCATATACTATGCTATTGACAACTGCCAAAAAAATGATGTAATATTGTTAGCGGGAAAATCTACAGAGCCGTATCAGGATATGGGAACTGAAAAGGTACCATATGATGAAACTTTGCTTGCAAAGAGAGCAATAATTGCAGTAGAGAAAAAAAGAGGAAAAAGATGAGATCCTTCGCTGCGCTCAGGATGACAGCTTACGGCTCAGGATGACAAAATTGTTATAAACTAATTAATAGGAGAAATTATGCAAGGCAACGAACAAATTATAAGAGTAATAATTGTATCCTTTTTAATAGCATTGTTCTTGGGACCGGTTGTAATTCCGGTCTTAAAGCGCCTTAAAGTAGGACAAAGTATACGAGAAGACGGACCTAGAAGTCATTTATCCAAGTCGGGAACCCCTACCATGGGCGGAATTATCATTATATTAGCAATTATAATTGCAATTTTAACCGGCAAGTTGTTTATGACTGAAGTTTGGGCGGTAATTTTCTTCATGTTGGGTTTCGGGGCAATAGGAGCCGTTGATGATTATATAAAGGTAGTAATGAGACAAAACGAAGGATTAAAGCCGGCTCAGAAAATATTAGGGCAACTGATCTTTTCTGTGATTCTTGCATGGTACGGCTCTAAATACAGTGCCATGGGAACCACTTTAATTATTCCCTTTGTAAACATTCATATTGATTTAGGAGTTTTATACATACCATTTATTATATTTTTTGCCGTCAGTATTGTTAATGCAGTGAATTTGACAGACGGGCTGGACGGTCTTAATACAGGAGTCACTCTTATAGTTATGGCTGCCTTCAGCTTGATTACCGGCAGTCTAAAAGAAACAAATCAAATATATGAAGGAATCTCATTGGTAAGTGCTGCAGTCAGCGGCGCCTGCTTAGGATTCTTAAAACATAATGCAAATCCTGCCAAAGTATTTATGGGAGATATAGGCTCCTTGGCCTTAGGCGGCGCTGTTGCCTCGGTTGCAGTATTATCCGGCACAGTTTTATTCATACCCATAATAGGCGGCATATATCTTGCAGAAACTCTTTCAGTTGTTATTCAGGTTTTTCACTATAAGAGAACAAAAAGAAGAATATTTAAAATGGCACCTTTGCATCATCATTTTGAAATGAGCGGCTGGAAAGAAACAAAGGTTGTGGCAGTGTTTTGGATTGCCACTTTGATATTAGCATTTATAGGTATTTATTCAATATAAACAACATAAGATAATAATGGGATTTTTATAAGGAAGGTAAAAATGAATGTACTTGTAGTAGGATTAGGTGTTTCAGGCATTGCATGCATAAAAGGATTAAGTAAGACAGATACGAAAATTTATGCATTTGATGAATCATCCGAAGAAAATTTAAAAGACAGATTAAAAGAAGCAGAAGGAATTGACGTAGAATACTACTTTGGTAATGATGAAATTGAAAAAATAAATTTCGAAAAGTTGGACTATGCAATTAAAAGTCCCGGTATTAAATATGAAGTTCCCATAATTGAAACACTGCTTAAAAGTAACATCGAAGTAATAAGTGACATAGAAGCAGCTTATAGAGAAACAAATGCATCAATAGTTTCCATTACCGGAACAAACGGCAAAACAACCACAACAACTCTCATTGGTGAAATGGTAAGAGAAAGCGGGAAGCCGTACAAGGTGACGGGAAATATTGGCTTTGGTATATATAACGATGCTTTAAATGCGAAGGAGGAAGATATTCTTGTAGCTGAAGTAAGCAGTTTTCAGTTAGCAGGCACAATTAAGTACAAACCCCATATCAGTGTTTTAACAAATATTACTCCTGACCATTTAGACTATCACCATACAGTTGAGAATTATACAGAAGCAAAATTTAAAAATGTAATTGCTCAAGATGAAAATGATTATGCAATATTAAATTATGAAGACAGTACAATTAGGAATTACTCAGATAATATAAAGGCCAAAAAAATATTCTTCAGCTCCGAGAGAATTTTGGAGGATGGAATATTTGAGGAAAAGGGTCAAATGTTTTACAGGACCGGCAATAATAAAGAATTTATTATGGATACTAAGGAAATATTTATTCCGGGAAAACACAATTTGGAAAATGCAATGGCGGCTGCCGGTGCTGCAATAGCTATAGGGGTAGACACTAAATTTATAGCCAAGGTTTTAAGAGAATTTAAAGGTGTTGAGCATCGTCTTGAGTTTACCGGTGAATACAATAAAGTTAAATTCTACAACGATTCTAAAGGAACAAATCCTGATGCTTCAATTAAGGCGATTCAAGGAATTGAAAAACCGATTATATTGATAGCAGGTGGCTATGATAAACAGTCATCCTACGATGATTTTATAAAAGCTTTTGACAATAAAGTAAAAGCATTAGTACTCCTTGGGCAGACTGCCGGAGACATAGAAAAATGTGCCTTGAAATATGGTTTTGAAAATATTTACAGTGTGGAAACAATGGATGAAGCTGTGAAAAAAAGCTTTGAATTGGCTGAAGAAGGAGATAATGTAGTTTTATCTCCCGCATGTGCCAGCTGGGGAATGTACCCTAATTATGAAGTCAGAGGCAGAGATTTTAAAGAAAGGGTAAGCTATTATGGAGGAAACAGTAAAGAAATCTAAAGCTAAGTCAATTGACTGGGTATTGGTTTTTGTAATAGTGTTATTGGTGTTGTTTGGATTTCTAATGGTTTACAGTTCCAGTTATCCTGACGGATATTACAAATATGACGGAGACCCCTTTTATTTTTTAAGAAAACAAGTTATTGCAGCCGGAGCAGGGCTTGCAGGAATGATTTTTTTTGCAAACCTTCCATACATAATCTATAAAAAATTTAACAAGCTGATACTATTCACATGCATAGGCCTTGCTATGCTTACAATTGTAATAGGAATTGCATCAAACGGTGCTCAGAGGTGGATAGAGATTGGAGGCATATCATTACAACCTTCGGAAATAATAAAAATTGGCGCAGTTCTTTATATGGCTGATTATTTCAGCAGAAAAAGAGATGACTTGCCATCCTTTACCAAAGGCTTTTTGCCGTCATTATTCTATATAGGACTATTTTGCGGTTTGATAGCAATACAGGATGATTTAAGCACAGCAGTCATATTGGGCGGAACCCTTATGGTTATGTTTTTTTGTGCAGGAGCAAGAATCAGTCATTTAATACTGCTGTTTATTTTAGCAGTAGGAGGAATAATTGGATTGATTGCTACGCAGACATATCGAATATCTCGAATAGTTGTGTTTTTTGATCCTTTTAAATATCCTTTGGATGAAGGTTATCAAATTATAAATTCACTGTATGCCTTGGGCACGGGAGGATTATTTGGTATGGGAGTAGGCAAAAGCAGACAAAAGTTTTTCCATTTACCTGAAGCATACAATGACTTTATTTTTTCAATAATAGGAGAAGAATTGGGGTTTGTTGGAGGAGCATTTTTAATGCTTGGATTTGTAGTATTTGCATGGAGGGGACTGAGGATTTCCATGAACACCGATGATTTTTTCGGAAGTCAGACTGCTTTAGGTCTGACAGTAATAGTATTGGCTCAGTTTATAATCCACGTAGCGGTTGCAACATCTTCAATGCCCCCCACAGGCAGAGCACTGCCCTTTATCAGCGCAGGAGGCTCATCAATAATGTTTTTACTGTGCTCAATGGGCATATTACTTAATATATCAAAATACTCGAATACTTATAGGAGCTGAC
>JAQVRY010000052.1:4179-9303 GCA_028700795.1 Tissierellia bacterium
AAGGAATGGTATTATTATGAGAGTTCTAATTACCGGCGGAGGTACCGGAGGTCATATAAATCCGGCATTGGCGATAGCACAGAAAGTAAAAAATGAAGCTCCTTCTGATGCTGTTTTGTATGTAGGAAGCAGAAACAGTCTTGAAAGCGAGCTTATCCCAAAGGAAGGCTTTGAATTTAAAGCTGTTACTGCTAAATATTTTAAGAGAAGAATTACTCTTGACAATATTAAGACATTATTCGCTTCAGCAAAAGGCGTGATGGAATCTTTTAAAATAATAAATGAATTTAAACCAAGTATTGTTGTGGGAACGGGAGGATATGTGAGCGGTCCCGTTGTTTTGGCTGCTTATTTAAAGAAAGTTCCTACAATGATATTGGAACAAAATGTTTTTCCGGGAGTAACCAATAGGTTATTAAGCAGATTTGCGGATGTGATAGGAATAAGCTTTGAAGAAGCTAAAAAATATTTTCCTCAGAATGCACAAGAGAAACTTATTATGGTTGGAAATCCGGTAAGAAAGGACATAATTGAAACAGACAGAAGAAAATCAAGAACTAAGTATAATTTAAAGCCTGACGATGTTTTTATTTATTCATTTGGCGGCAGCGGAGGCCAAGTGAGTTTAAACGAAGCAATAATTGATGTTATAAAAAATTATAATGGCAATAAAGATGTAAAAATACTTCATGTAACAGGTAAAAAGCTTTATGATGGTTTCATGGAAGAGTTAAATAGGAATATTAAATTAGAAAAAAATATTGAAATAAAAGATTATATGTATGAAGCTCCAATTGCACTTTCTGCTTCCGATATTGTTATAGGAAGCGCAGGAGCTATTACAATTGCAGAAATAACTGCAATTGGAGTACCTTCAATATTAATCCCGAAAACATACACAGCAGAAAATCATCAAGAATACAATGCCCGTGCTTTGGAAAAGGAAGGTGCGGCATTAGTTATATTGGAAAAAGATTTAAATGGCCGCAATCTTTTAAAGTCAATAGAAGAAGTTATCGAAAATAAAGGTAGATTAAAAACCATGGCGTTGAATTCTAAAAGACTTGGAAATTCGGATGTTGAAAAAAAAATTTACGCAACAATGATTGCCCTCATCAATGCACAGAAGTAACAAGTGAAAAATCTGTGCATAACATATAATATGAATCAGCTTGTTGCGGAGGGATAAAAATGGGAAGCTTTATTGTTGAAGGAAGAAACAGTCTTGAAGGAATTGTCGATATAGGTGGTTCAAAAAATGCTGCTCTTCCTATTCTGGCTAGCACTGTAATCACCGGAAGAGAATACATTATTGAAAATATACCGGATATTGAAGATGTAAAAGACATGCTTGAAATATTAAGCAGTATGGGATGCAGTGTACAATTCGAAAACGATATAGCATTAATTGATACAAGAGGGTTAAATACTCATATAGTACCGGAAAAATTAGTAAGGAAGATAAGATCTTCAATAATTTTAATGGGAGCTGTTCTGCAGCGAACGGGGAAAGTGGAAGTTGCATATCCCGGAGGCTGTGAAATTGGCCTTAGACCCATTGATTTGCATTTAAAGGGATTAAGAAAATTAGGCGTTGAAATAACTGAAAAAAACGGTTTACTGATTGGCTCAGTAAATGAGCCGGCTAGCTGCGACATTCATCTTGACTATCCAAGTGTTGGGGCAACCGAAAATATTATGCTGTTTGCAGTTGGAAACACCGGAAAAACAACTATATATAATCCTGCCAGAGAACCTGAAATTACTGATTTGCAAAACTTTTTAAATATATGTGGTTTTTGTGTAACTGGTGCAGGAACGGGTATTATTACCATTGAAGGAAAAAGAATCGAAAACACAGATACTGTAGAATACAAAATTATTTCCGACCGTATAGAGGCAGGAACTTATTTGAGTGCAGCAGCATCGATGAAGAGCAAAATTTACATAAGAAACATAGAGAAATCTCATTTTAAGTCGATTACTTCTATATATGAAGATGCGGGATGCGAAATAAGAGAAACACATGGAACTATAGTTATTGCAAATAACAAAAGAATAAAAGCAATAGAAAAAATAACAACTCAGCCCTATCCGGGCTTTCCCACAGATATGCAGGCTCAGGTTATGGCATCTATGACAGTGGCTGACGGTATTTCCATTATAGAAGAAACTGTATTTGACAGCAGGTTAAAACATGTACCCGAACTGCAAAAAATGGGTGCAAATATTACAACCATTGGAAGAGTCGCAGTTGTGGAAGGTGTTGAAAAACTTTTCAGTGCCGAGGTTGAAGCTAAGGATTTAAGAGGAGGAGCTGCATTGGTTATTGCAGCATTAGGTGCAGAAGGTACTTCAAAGATAAACAATATTCATCATATAAAAAGAGGATATGAAAAATTCATATATAAATTACAAAACTTAGGTGTAATAATAACAGAGACTGCGAGATAGAATAAACTTGTCATCCTGAGCTTGCTAAGGATCTCAATGGAGGACGCACCATTAATGGCTAAAAAACAGAGGAAAAAGAAAAAAAAGAGAAATAAAAGGCTATTAATAAGTACAGCAGCCTTTATAACGGCTGCTGTAGTTGTTGTTTTTTGTATTTACTATGTATATTATAAAACTCCATATTTTAACCTCGTAAGCGTTGACATTGACGGTAATTTAACATATAGTGATGAATATATAATAGAAAAATCAGGCATCGAAACAGGTAAAAAAATATTTGATTTAGACAGGTCAAAGATTAAAGAGATTATTGAAAATGAGGTATATGTGGAAAGAGTAAGGGTAGTTTATGAACTTCCGAATAAAATATACTTGGATGTAACAGAAAGGGTAGATAAATACCAGGTTTTCTCCAACAACGAATACATAATAATCGACAAAAATGGAATAGTATTGAGGACAAGTAACGAGAAATTAGAGTTATTAACTATTGAAAGTTATGCAGATGTGTTATACAATATAGGGGATGGTATACAATTTGCAGGCGTTGAAAGCATTGAAAAAGTATTTGAAGCAGTAGAATATTTAAACAATGAATATGGCAGCGATGTAATAAAAAGCTTTAAAATTGACTTAAACAACAGCTTTGTATTTGAAACACAATATGGTACGTCAGTAAGGTTAGACTTAAGCGAGGATATTAATTACCAGATTGTTTTTGCAATGAAAATTATTAATGAAAGATTAAATAATAATTTAACGGTAGCATCGGGGTTGATTGATTTTACAAAAGGGGATAGTCCTGTATATATTGAGGACTAACGGAGGAACAGTATGAATAACAGAATGTGGCAGAAAATAACAATGTTTGCTATAAGCTTAATTTTAGGAATTATCTTGGTTACTCAAATGAGAACAAAGAATAATGTATTAGGCACTGTTAATTTTGATGAAAAAGCAGTTGAAATGAATGAGGAGCTGGCTAAGCTTAACATTGAAAAAAATAGGCTCAGGGATGAATTGGAATCACTTAAGAAAGAAAACAGAGAAAATGAAGAAATATATAAGGATACTGAAGAGGAACTTTTAAGGCTTAAAGAAGAGCTTAAAGTTCAGAAGATAATATCAGGCTATTATGATGTTAAAGGTTCGGGAACCATAATAACCATAGATGCCGACCCGAATACATATTTAAGTCTTGCATCAAGTCATCAATATATATTAGCATTAATCAGCTATTTGAATAATGCAGGTGTTGAAGCCATTTCCATCAATGGACAAAGGTATACCAACTATACCGAAATAGTGCCGGTTCTTGAGCATATTAACGTAAACGGTGTTGCCATGGTACTTCCTTTGGAAATAAAGGCAATCGGAAATTCATCCACAATCAAATCCTCACTGAATTTTGTAGGTGGTATAGTAACTCAGCTTAGTCAAATAGGGTATACACTTGAAACGGAAGATTCAGATGAAATATTTATACAGCGTTATGACGGAGAAAAGCAGTTCAAGTATGCGGTTCCTATAACTCGCGATGAAGGAATTTAAGGAGTGAGCATTATTAAAAGATCAATAAACATAATAATTTTTGTACTGGTTTTCTTAGCAGCTGCAGCAATTGTAAACGGCGCTGATGCAGGAATACATGAGGACACCATATATACAATTAAATATTTAAGCAAATATGCACACAGTATTGAAGAAATGAAGCTCTTGGTCAATAATATGCAAAATGCAGTATACAGCGAAAAAAAAGCAATTGCAGACTATGAATCAAGAAAATACTTTGATGATATAATTGAAATTAACTCTCAAATTGAGCAGATTAAATTTTATAATGGTTTTACCGATGTGCGAGGTCCCGGTATTATGCTTAGAGTTTCAGACAATATTAGTGAAGACCCTGAACTTGATATAATGGAAAGAATAGTACATGATGTAGATATTGTTGTATTGTTAAATGATTTAAAGGCAGCAGGAGCAGAAGCAATTGAAGTTAACGGGAAAAGAATAATCAACATTTCGGAAGTAGTATGTGCGGGGCCTTTAATTAGAGTAAACGGAGAAGTAATACCTGCTCCTTTTGTAATAATCGCAATTGGAGATATGGATGAATTATATGATGCCGTTACTGAAGAAGGTACATACGCTTATGAATTGAAGAATACTTACGGAATGGAAGTAGTTGTTGCACAAGGCTATAATTTGACGGTCAGGGAATTTCGTGGAATTAATTATGAAACCAAATATGCTGAAATAGTAAAAGAAGGGGAAGAATAAATGATATATGTTGCAGCCGGATTAATTTTAGGTATAGTTGCAGGATTGAACTTAAATTTTGTTTACAATCCAAATTATATAGTATATATATCGCTGGCAATATTAGCAATATTAAATACAATTATAAATATGCTTCATGACAATAAAACATCTGAATTGACAATTACAAAAAGTGTTGTATTTTTATTGACAGACTTGTTATATGCATTGTTCTTGGGATTTGTGGGTGAGCAATTAGGTTTGCCTATTTATTTAGCAGCAGTTTTTGCATTCGGAAATAATATTTATAAAAAATTAAGAATCTTAGTCAATATATATCTTGAAAAATATTCTAATAACAAGTAAACTCAATATTGAGGCTATTTTAAAAAAATGCGGTTAAGTTAT
>JAQVRY010000052.1:9403-11096 GCA_028700795.1 Tissierellia bacterium
AATAGTTAAAATAGTATGTAAAAATTTCTCTCTTATAGGAGGTCATAATATGTTTCAATTTGAGGAACCATCAGAAAGACTTGCAAATATTAAAGTAATAGGTATAGGCGGAGGCGGCAACAATGCAGTAAACAGAATGATAGATGCCGGTGTCAGAGGTGTAAATTTTATCAGTGTAAATACGGACAAGCAGGCTCTATACTCATCAAAGGCAGAAACGAAATTTCAAATAGGCGAAAAATTAACTAACGGTTTAGGCGCAGGCTCAAAGCCGGAAATAGGAGAAAAAGCAGCTGAAGAAAATAAACAAGATATTGCAGAGCTGGTTGAGGGTGCAGATATGGTTTTCATAACAGCAGGTATGGGCGGTGGAACCGGAACCGGTGCAGCTCCTATAATTGCTAGTATTGCCAAGTCTATGGGTATACTTACAGTTGCAGTTGTAACAAAGCCTTTTATGTTTGAAGGAAGATGCAGAATGAAAAATGCCGAAATGGGACTTAAAAGATTAAAGGATCATATAGATACTTTGGTTGTTATTCCAAACGATAAACTTTTGGAGATAACAGACAAAAAAACTACAATGTTAGAGGCTTTTGCTATGGCAGATGAAGTATTGAGACAAGGTATACAGGGCATATCTGATTTAATTGCAATTCCTGCCATAATGAACCTTGATTTTGCAGACGTTGAAACAATTATGTCCGGTCAAGGTCTTGCTCACATGGGTATCGGTCAGGCTTCAGGGGAAAACAGAGCATTAAATGCAGTTAAACAGGCAATACAAAGTCCGCTGTTAGAAACATCCATCAATGGAGCAAGAGGAGTTCTGGTAAATATTACAGGCGGTACAAGCATGGGAATCCATGAAGTTAATGAAGCAGCAAAACTAATTGAAGAAGCTGCTGACCCCGAAGCAAACTTAATATATGGAGCAAATATTGACGAATCTGTAGGAGATATAGTTAAAATAACGGTTATTGCAACAGGCTTTGCAGAAGGCACAGCCAAAAAATCCGAGGGAGAATCAAGCGATAAAGACGATAAGAAAACAGAAAATCCATTTGATTTTACAATACCAAGCTTCTTAAATAAAAAACAATAATTATTTGTAATCATGAGCGTCAGCGAAGGATTTCAACTAATAAACATGATATTCTTCGCCTGTGGCTCAAAAATGATATAGTTCCTTGATTTACCAAAAAAATAATGATTGACAATTAAACTCTGATATGTTAATCTATTAATTGTATTACAGATGTATTTATGGATTTCACATGTTTTTAGATATTATATGTGGCGAGCTGTATATAATATGTAAAAATATGTGAAATTTTTTACTCATGGAATATAATAATATTTAGGAGGTACTCATGGCACAGGGTACAGTAAAATGGTTTAACTCAGAAAAAGGATTTGGATTTATCACAAAAGATGATGGGAATGATGTATTCGTACATTTCTCAGCAATTCAAGGCGACGGATTCAAAACTCTTGAAGAAGGTCAAAAAGTAAGTTTTGACGTTACTCAAGGAAACAGAGGAGACCAGGCGGCTAACGTTACAAGAATATAAGTAGCGCTAAAAGAAAAAATCGGGAGAAATCCCGATTTTTTGCATGTTCAAACATTATCAGAATAGTTTTACAATTTACTTATTTATGATATAATTAAAAAGAAAACATGAGATTTACA
>JAQVRY010000053.1 GCA_028700795.1 Tissierellia bacterium
TGAGGGCAAGGGTTATGCACAATTAAAAGAAGATGTTGCAGAAGTTGTTGTTGAAGAACTGAAACCTATACAGGAAAGAATAGATTATTTGTTGAAAAACAAAGATTATCTTGAAAAGATATATAATATTGGTGCACAGAAGGCTGAAGATGCAGCACGAAAAACCTTGAGAAAAGCTCAAAAGAAAGTTGGATTCATACCAAGATAGATAGAAGTGGCTAATGAAGGATTAAAGGGGATGCAGAGCGTTCCCTTTTTTGGTAAGGATGAATAATTAACATATACTATCCAATTTTTGACAGATATGATATAATGTATATTGTTATAAGACTCCTATATGGCGTCCTGTATGGCATGATTACAAGGATTCACAAGTATTCACAGGGAGATTAACCTTCAATAAGTTTTGTACAAGAGGAGCAGTTTATGAAAATTGGTAAATTTGCTGAAATGCATAGTATAACACAGGATACAATCAGACATTACCTGGATTTAGGACTTTTAGTTACTGAAAAAAGCGGAGGTCATTTTAAATTCAGTGATTCGGATAGCCGTGATATTAAAAAAATAATAGAGTTAAAAAATTTAGGTTTTTCGCTAAAAGATATACAACAAATTTTATCCATGCAGCGGATTAGTGGCGAAAATACAAATTCATTCAGAAGACTGTACTTGTCCTTCCTTGAAAACAAGAAAAAGGAAGTAGAAAATGTTGTTGAGAATTTGAATAATTTAAATACTAACTTAAAAGAGAGAATATATGAAATTAAGTGTCAAGATAACGAAGAAGTGCAGAAATTAGGCTTTTCATTGTCCTCTTTACACTTGCTCGAGTGTCCAGAATGTAATCATGAATTAACATTGACAGCTGGTACAATTGAAAAGAACAATATAATAGAAGCAAACATTCAATGCTCTTGTGGCTATGTAGCTGTAATAAAAGATGGAATATATATTGATAAAAGAAGTGTGCGAACTAAACTTCTCAATGGGGAAAGGATGCCTACTAAAGAAGATTATCTGGCAGCAACTACTCTTTCCTACAGCAACTTCCTCTATAAAGGGATGGCAGCCTTAGTAGAGCATATAATTAATTCCGGTGAAGAGCCAAAATATATTATAGAATTAGATAATTGTGTAGGTTTCTTTTTAATGCAGTATATTAATTATTTGCCAGCATCTTCTACCTATATTGTAATCGATTATGATTATGAAAGGCTTAGTAATTTAAAAAGAGATTTAGAAAATTATTATGACCATAAAAACTTTATTTTTTTATGTTGTGATTATGAAAACTTACCTCTTAAAAGTTCATCTGTCGATATGGTTATAGATTATATGATGACAAGGACCTATGAAGAATCTACCGGAAATAAACTTTTCGATGTTGTCTTACCTAAACTAAAATCTAATGGTATAATATGCGGAGTGTATTTATACTTTGAGGAAATTAGCAAAGCCGGTAAAAAGACTGACAGGGGATACTTATATAATCAAAATAAGATGATAAAGCTTTTCGATGACTACAAAATTGAATTAAGAGATTCAACAACAATTGGCCCTTTAAGTGAAGGTAAGTCCTACAATAGAGATGTAAGTGGGAGAAATAATTATCAGGGAACATATATAGGGAAAAAGGTCTTGGGTTAACCCTATATTAATTAAAAAATACATTTTTAGTAATGCTGTAAATAAGCATGACCTTGGGTTATCCCAAGGTTTTTCTGTTTTATGTATGGAAATTTCACTTTTTAGATACTTGACATGGGTTTAACCCCATAGACTAAAATTTAATTACATTTATATGGTCATAGTCAAATTTGTTTGAAAATTAACAAACGTTCCGGCTGTGAATTATAAATATTTAGGAGGAAAAGATGAAAAGTAAGACATTAAAAATAATGTTAAGTATTTTAGTAATTATGTCTATGGTATTAGGTGTTGTTGGTTGTACAAAGGCAGAGGAGCCTATAGAAGCACCTCAAAATGAAAATGCTAAATATAAAGCAGGAACTTATACAGCAGTAGCTACCGGACATAATGGCGATGTTAAGGTTGAAGTTGTATTTGATGATACATCAATAGTATCCATTAAAGTATTAGAGCATGATGAGACAGGGGGTATTGGCGATTTAGCTATGGAGCGTTTACCTGAAGAAATTGTAGGCGGTCAGACCTTAGTTGTTGATTCAATTACAGGTGCTACATTTACGTCAACGGCAATATTAGAAGCGGTTGAGGACTGTGTTAAACAGGCTGGCGGTAATGTGGATGATTTAAAAGTTGGTAGTGGTTCTAATACTGAAGAAGAAAAAGAATTAGAATTGACAACTGATATAGTAGTTGTTGGTGCTGGTGGAACTGGTTTAACTGCTGCAGCTTCAGCTTATGAAAATGGAGCCAACGTAATTGTTTTAGAAAAGCTTGCAATAACTGGAGGTTCAACAGCCATGTCAGGCGGAGGAATTTCAGCAACAGATACGAAATTCCAGCGTGAATTAGGTATTAGTGATACAAAAGAGTCATGGATGGACCTTTGGAAGGAAAGACAAGCAACAAGCAATCCTGATAGTATTTATCCGGATTATGATATGGTAGATAGATTTATGGACGAAGCTGTCATAACAACTGAATGGTTAGCAGACTACGTAGGACATAAGTATGGTAGCGTTGAAGGTTATGGAGTTGACTATGTTGAAAGGATTCACTTCCCTGCAGAAATTGATGGTAAAAGAGGCGGAGCAGCTTTTATACAAAGTATTGAGAATTTCGTAAGGAAGAATAATATTGAAATAATGACTGAAACTAAGGCGACAGAACTTATTACAAACGAAGCTGGTGATGTAGTAGGTGTTGTGGCTGAAGGAAAAGATGGCAAAATAACAATTAATGCAAAGAAAGTTATCTTAGCTGCAGGTGGATTTGCTAAAAGTGAAGAACTTTTAGAAAGACTAGCTCCTAAGCTGGCAGGAACAGCATCCTTAAGTGCTGCATCTGCAGGAACTACTGGAGACGGTATAGTGATGGCAGAAAAGGTAGGAGCAGCTTTGTATGAAGATCCATGGAGTATAGGCTTATCATTTGGTGCCAAGGTAGATGGAACAGACGGATTAGCATGGGACTGGACAAAGGTCTATGTAAATGAAAATGGCCAGCGTTTCCTTAATGAAGAAACTCACTATGCCATAGTAACAAATATTGTTTCTCAGCAAGAAAGTCCATGGCTGATTTTAGATTCAAGCGAGGCAAATGCAAAAACTATAGAATTATTGGAGGTAGCCCTATCTACAGGAGAAGTTGCTAAAGGTGAATCATATGAAGAATTAGCAGAAGCTATGGGTGTGCCTTCAGAAACATTTGCTCAAACAATGGCAGACTATAATGCAGGAGCAAAAACAGGCATAGATTCCTTAGGCAAAAGCAGTAATTTCTTAGTAGCAATGGAAACAGCTCCATATTACGCATTAAAAATTTATCCTAAAACAATGGGAACCTTTGGTGGTGTAAAAACAAATGAAAACTTCCAAGTTTTACGTGAAGATGGAAGTATAATAAATAACTTATATGCTGGCGGAGAATGTGCAAATAGAGTACTATATAATCAAGTTTATATGTCAGGAAGTGCAGTACAATTTGCAGCAACAAGTGGACGTATATCTGGTGCTCATGCAGCACAAAATATAAAATAAATTACTTTCCTTAAAAAGCAATGGGCAACCATTGCTTTTTGCATGTGACAAGGGGACGGGGTTCATAAAAATACGTTTGTTTTTAATTATTAGTTTTTACAACGCAAATAATTCTGAATAAAAAAAACTTGCAAAATGTCAGTAAAAAGAATAAACTAAGCTGTGGAAATTTAATGAAGGAGGGACACACCTTTAATGCAGAGCAAATCTCTGTAGTAGACATTAGAGGAATGTCCCGGTATAGAGGTAATTATGAAGAATAAAATTATAAATATAGCAGTAATCGCCCATGTTGATGCTGGAAAATCTACATTAGTGGATGCTTTTTTGCAGCAGAGCGGCGTTTTTAGAGAAAATCAGGCAGTGGCTGAGCAAATAATGGACTCAAATGATTTGGAGAGAGAAAGAGGAATAACCATATACTCAAAAAATTGTTCGGTAATGCATAATGGTATAAAAATTAATATAGTTGATACACCGGGGCATGCTGACTTTTCATCAGAAGTTGAAAGAATTATGAAGACTGTGGATACAGTAATTTTGTTGGTGGATTCCATCGAAGGTCCAATGCCTCAAACCCGTTTTGTGTTGCAAAAATCTCTTGAAATAGGATTAAGACCTATTTTGTTAATAAATAAAATTGACAAGAAAAATCACAGGGCAGAAGAAGTTGTTGATATGGTATTTGATTTATTCGTAGAATTGAATGCGAATGATGAGCAGCTTGATTTTCCTATACTGTACGGTATTGCAAAACAAGGAATAGTTCAGTATGAATTGGATGAGGAAAGTGATAGTATTATTCCTTTGTTTGATACAATTATAAAACATGTTCAGCCTTATCCTGACAGGGATGATGAAAACTTACAGCTGCAGGTATCGACTCTTGGCTATGATGATTATATAGGGAGACTTGGTATCGGAAGGGTTACTGCCGGAACAATCAAAGAAGGTCAGATTGTTTCTGTTGCAAAGCATGACGGAAGTGTAGAAAAGCAAAAAATATCTAATATTTTTATATATGAGGGTTTAAAACGTACTCAGATAAAAGAAGCATTCAGCGGTGATATAGTTGTTTTATCGGGCATTTACAACATATCCATAGGAGATACAATTTGCAGCGAAAATAATGTTATACCAATGGAGACAATAAAAATTGAAGAGCCTACATTGTCCATGAATTTTCTAATCAATACATCGCCTTTCTCCGGATTGTCCGGTAAATATGTTACAACAAGACATTTGAAAGCAAGACTTGAAAAAGAGCTGGAAGTAAATGTTGGACTAAAGGTTGAAGCATTAGAGGGAGCATTGGATGGTTACAAAGTGTCAGGAAGAGGGGAGCTTCACTTATCTATTCTTCTTGAAAACATGAGAAGAGAAGGGTATGAGGTTGCAGTATCAAGACCTGAAGTTATTCTTAAAAAAATGGACGGGGTCATAATGGAGCCGGTTGAAAGAGTCATTGTAAATGTACCTGAAATATATTCAGGCTCAGTAATTTCAAAGCTTAATTTAAGAAAGGGTATTATGGTTTCAATGATGCCTGACGGGAATTATGTGAAAATAGAGTATATGGTTCCTACAAGAGGACTTTTGGGTTACCGAACGGAATTAATAAATGATTCTCGTGGTGAAGGAACAATTGTAAGAATATTTGACCATTATGAAAAATTCAAAGGTGAAATACCGCAAAGGACTAACGGTGTGTTAATATCAAATGATGAGGGAGAAGCAATTGCATATTCATTGAACAACTTGGAAAGCAGAGGAACTTTATTTGTTGCTCCCGGTGAAAAAATATATGAAGGGATGATTATCGGCGTGAATTCCCGCGGAGAAGATATTACTGTAAATCCCTGCAAATTAAAAAAGCAATCCAATGTACGTTCTTCATCTGCTGATGATGCTATAAAATTATCACCTCCAAGAATAATGACTTTGGAAACTGCATTGGAATTTATAAATGACGATGAGTTGGTGGAGATTACGCCGGATGCCATAAGACTTAGAAAAAGATATCTAACTGAAATGGAAAGAAGAAAACACGGAAAGAGGCCTTAACCCCATTTATGCGACGTGAGGAGCAAATATATTTGTGAATGAGACTGCGTAATCTCAGCTTTTAAAAGATAGGATCCTTCGCTTTGCCCAGGATGACACCCATTGGGTGTGAACTGTAACTATTTTATACTGTAATTACTCAAAAGTAAACTATCGCCATTGTAAAAATAGAATTATTATGATACAATTAAAATAATTGTAAGGAGAACACACTTCTACATAGGTGTGAGTCTATGGTGATAATCATTTAGAGGAATGTCCCTAAATAGGAGGATCTAATGAAAGCAAAGGAATGTTTACTATTGCTGCAAAAAATTTTGCAGTTATTAGATGAAGGTGTTCATGTACTTGACAAGCATGGCAATACCATCTTATATAATGAAGCTATGTCTGCTTTGGAAAAAATGGATTTAGCTGATGTAATTAAGAAACCGTTTACAGAGGTTTTTACGGGATTTAATAACGAAAACAGCACTCTTCTAAAGGCTTTACATTCTAAAACTGTAACGAAAAATTTAAAGCAAACATATTTGAACAAGGACGGAAAAGAAATTTCTACAATTAATACTACAATACCTGTAATAATTGATGAAGAGGTTGTGGCTGCTGTTGAAGTTGCCAAAAATATAACTAAAATTGAAGAAATGTCCAATACGATTTTAAAGCTCCATGATGAAATCGAAAAACCGGAAAAGGTAAAATATAAGAAAGTAAAAAAATATAATTTTGATAATATTGTAGGACAATGTGATAATTTCTTGGATGTTATTGAAAGAGCAAAGAAATCTTCAAGAAATTCTGCTTCTGTATTTATTTACGGTGAAACCGGAACAGGCAAGGAGTTAATTGCTCAAAGTATTCATTATGCCAGCTCAAGAAAGGACAATCCTTTTAAAGCGCAAAATTGTGCTGCTCTTCCGGAATCTTTATTGGAAGGATTGTTGTTTGGGACTACAAAAGGGGGTTTCACCGGAGCAGTTGACCGTGCAGGCTTATTTGAACAAGCAAATGGAGGGACGCTT
The DNA here is from genome assembly GCA_028700795.1 of Tissierellia bacterium. Classification (GTDB taxonomy): domain Bacteria; phylum Bacillota; class Clostridia; order Tissierellales; family Sedimentibacteraceae; genus Sedimentibacter. Next base: position 6,776 of record JAQVRY010000053.1, read on the forward strand.
CTTTTAGATGAAATAAATTCAATGCCCTATGAACTGCAGCCAAAGCTTTTAAGGGTACTTCAGGAAAATTATATAAGAAGGGTTGGAGGATCAACTGATATTCCAATTGATGTAAGAATTATTACTACATGTAATGAGCTACCGGGAAAAATATTAGAGGAAGGTAAGTTAAGAAAAGACTTATTTTATAGGCTTAATGTAATTTCGTTAAATGTGCCTCCTTTAAGAGATAGAATTGATGATATTATTTTGCTTGCTAAAATGTTTGTTGATAAACACAATGGTAGGTTCAACAAACATGTAACAGATTTTTCAGATGAAGTATACGAGTACCTCTTATCATATGATTATCCGGGCAATGTAAGGGAACTTGAAAATATGATTATGTCAGCTGTAAGCATGTGTGAAAATGATGAACACATTTTGACAGGCAATCATTTTTCCATTAAACGTACAATTGAGCATAAAATTGATGATTATGAAAAAATCGAAGATTCCGGCATAGATAAATATTTAGGTAGTTTAGAGAAAAAGATAATACAGAAAGCACTTATAGACAATAACTGCAACATTACAAGAGCATCAAATGCATTAAAAATAAAACGTCAAACCTTGCAGCATAAAATTAAGAAATACAATATCAATATATAAACAGAAAAGCAAAAATATTTGCACCTTGCTGCAAAGATAATTGCTTTTTTTATATTATTTCTAAAAATATTGATATTAAAAAGAAAGTATATATTGGAATAAATTGTTTACTTTGAGATAAAATAACTTAAGGGTTGAAATTTGAACGTTCAATACCAAAAAACAGTTAAATTCATTTATTCTAATAATTTTGGCATAATAATTGCTAAATATATATTAAGAGAGTAGAAAAATAATAGGAGGATACAAATGCAAAATGTAAAAGTAATTATTTGGGGACTTGGAGCTATGGGAAGCGGCATGGCAAGAATGCTGCTGAACAAAAAAGGTGTTGACATAATTGGAGCAGTTGGCAGAGGCGCTAAACTTGGAAAAAGCATGTATGAGATTATAGGAGTAGAAAGAGGAGACAGGCCTGAAGTGCTTGTTGGAACTCCTGAAGATGTTATTAAAGAAAAATCAGCTGATGTAGTTTTATGCTGTACTGACTCATTTACTAAAGTAGCATTTGACAGATTGAAATTCTGCTTGGAAAGAAAAGTAAACGTAGTATCAAGTGCAGAAGAAATGTCATTTCCGCAGGCTCAGAATCCTGAAATTGCAAAACAATTAGATGAAATAGCCAAAGCTAACGGTGTTTCGATAATTGGAACAGGTATTAACCCGGGATTAATAATGGACTACTTGGTTGTTGTTATGACAGGATGCTGCGAAACAGTTGACCACATTACTGCAAGAAGAGTAAACAGTTTATCACCCTTTGGTCCGGCAGTTATGCATGAGCAAGGTATAGGCATCACTGTTGATGAGTTCAATAAAGGCGTTGAAACAGGCACATTATCCGGACATGTAGGATTCCATGAATCAATCGGTATGATTGCAGATGCTATAGGTTGGAAAGTTGACAAAGTAACTACTTCAATGGGTCCGATAGTAACAGACGTAGACAGAAAATCTCCTCATGGATTTGCCAAAGCAGGGGATGTTGCAGGTTGTGCAATGAAGGGGTACGGATATATTAACGGTGAATTAAAAATTGAAATGGACCACCCTCAGCAAATCGAGCCTGAACAAGTTGGTATTCAAACAGGTGACTACGTAATAATCAAAGGAACTCCAAATATTAATTTGGTAAACTCTCCTGAAGTTCCGGGAGGAATCGGTACTATTGCTATGTGCGTAAACACTATTCCGATGATTATCAACGCTAAACCGGGATTGAATACAATGCTTACTATTCCGGCACCAAGAGCAATTATGGGAGACATGAGAGATTTAATAGATTCTGAATGCAAAATAGTAAAATAGAAGCCACACAACTTGTCATCCTGAGCGATAGCGAAGGATCTCAGGTATCACAACTTGTCATCCTGAGCGATAGCGAAGGATCTCAGGTATTAAATGATGAGATTCTTCGAGCTAAAGCTCTCAGAATGACAATAAAAGCGGCTTATTCAAAAAAAATGCAGAAGCAAAAAATATTATAAGGAGCGTAATAATGGTTAAAAAAGGTGAATGGGTTTTGATACACAGAATTGTATTAGAGCCGGCTAAAAGAATTCCACAGGTTCCTGATGATACTAAAAAGGTACCGTTGGAGTTATGGACTAAAGGATATTTACAGGAAGATGCAAATATCGGAGATGAAGTATCAGTTTTAACAAGAACCAAAAGAATAGAAAAAGGGACCTTATTGGAAGTAAATCCGTATTATAAGCATGATTTTGGAAAGTTTGTTCCTGAATTAATAACCATCAGCGAACAAGTAAAAGAAATTTTATTTGGAGGTGCTGATAATGAGTAAAGATTTGAGTTATGATGCTGTTATGGCCAGAAGACCTGAAATAATGAAAAATTCATCAGGTATTGATTTTTCGATATTTGAAAGTGGCTCAATAGCTTTTGATTATGAAAGAATGATGAAAGAGGCAGGATTTTCTATTGAAGAAATCCAGAAAATCCAGTCTGAAAACGGAGTTGGTAATACTCCAATTATAGAACTTAGAAATTTAACCGCTTTAGCAAGAAAAATTGCTCCTGAAGGAAAAGGTGCAAGAATATTCATAAAAGACGAAGCAGCAAATGCATCAGGAAGTTTTAAAGCAAGAAGAGCATCGACCGCAGTTTATCAAGCTAAGAAGCTTGGATACAAAGGTGTTGTTAGTGCTACTAGCGGTAACTACGGTGCTGCAGTTGCATCACAAGCAGCAATGTATGGACTTAAATGTATTGTAGTTCAGGAATGCTATGATTCAAGAGGTGTAGGTCAGCCGGAAATAATTGAGAAGGCAAGAAAATGTGAAGCATTGGGAGCTGAAGTTGTTCAATTGTCAGTGGGTCCTGAATTGTTTTACACATTCCTTACAATATTGGAAGAGACCGGATACTTTAATGCTTCTCTGTATACACCATTTGCAGTTGCAGGTGTGGAAACATTGGGTTATGAAATTGCAATGCAATTCAGAGAAAAATTTGGCAAGGACCCGGATGTTGTAATGGCAACAAACGCAGGAGGTGGAAATCTTACAGGAACTGCAAGAGGACTGAAAAAAGCAGGAGCTCAGTCTCAAATAGTTGCAGCCAGCGTTGATTTGTCAGGATTGCATATGGCATCAGACACACAATTTAACAAAAAGTCATTTACAACAGGACATACGGGATTTGGAATGCCTTATTCAACATGGCCGGATCGTTCTGATGTTCCTCGTTCGGCAGCAAGACCATTAAGATATATTGATAGATACTTAACAGTTCATCAAGGAGAAGTTTTCTATATTACTGAAGCATTGGCAAGTCTTGAAGGATTGGAAAAAGGTCCTGCCGGGAACACTTCACTTACAGCTGCATTTGCACTGGCACAAGAATTAGACCAAGATCAAATGATAGTTGTTCAGGAAACCGAATACACAGGAGCAGGCAAGCATATTCAGCCTCAGTTGTCATTTGCAAGAGATAACGGAATCGAAGTTAAATTCGGAGATCCAAAGGATGAGGTTCCGGGGAAGAATATTATTTTACCGTTACATCCTTCAATGATTACTGCAAATGACGCAGATGTAATCCATATGAGAAGGTCATTGATTAAAAATTATATTAGCAATTACAAAGTGACACCGACGGAAGCTGACTTAGAATTCCTTGCAGCAGAAACAAATTCTAACGTGGAATTTGTAAAGGAAGTAATCGCATCTTTGTAGAATAAAAACAAATGCTAAAGGCGTATATGACATGAAAGATTAAGGTACATTAGTCAAATACGCCTATTTGAAATTTAAAAATAAACAGGAGGATATTTATGAAAAGAGCTGATGATTACCAACAAAGAAGAGCTCACTTAGCGAATCTTACAGATGAAGAATTATACGAAAGATTTTGGAGTTTAGCAAATGAAATTGTTGACCCTCTATTGGAATTAGGAAGGAAAAATACAACACCATCTGTTGAAAGAAGCATACTGCTTAGAATGGGATTTTCAAGCATTGAAGTTAAACCCATAGTTGAAGGAGTAATGAGTAAAGGTTTAATGGGAAAAGGTGCAGGAAATGTTGTATGGAGACTTTCGAAAAAATTAGGTTGCTCAGTGCGTGAAGCAGGCTTGCTGCTTGCAGACGGTAAACACTGGGATGACGTAGACACATTATTTTAAGGAGGGAA
>JAQVRY010000182.1 GCA_028700795.1 Tissierellia bacterium
GTTATTCTAATTACACCGTTTCTTTCTAAATCATCAAAACTTCTTTTATCCTGCCTGGTCCATAAAATTACTTTATCCATAAATTCTCCTTTAAAATTTATTCTCCCGGTGTAACGAACTTCCAACTAATTGGAATTCCTGCTGCCAGTATTGCTAAATAAATCCAACTTCCCATAGGAATCATGCGTGAGTAAAAATGTACAATTGCAAAAACTGCAACAATTGCCAAGGAAAGAAGAAATTTATCAAGAGAATCCCTTTGATTAGACTCATCAATAGGTTTAGAAAAAGGACTCTCTAAATATATTTTACCGATAACAGGCAAAATTGCAATACCTGCCAGCAATAAAATTACAATATCCTTGACAAATCCAAATTTAAAAATTAACGTATAAATTACTCCATTTAAAATAATTAAAGGGATAAAAAACCTATAAGCCAAAGACCGCATTAATCCCCTGTATAAGTTTTTAATATCTTTAAATCCTGATGAAATAAATACATATGAGCCCTTCCATGCAGACGAAAACTTCACTAAATAAAATACTGATGGCAACATAAGCAAATTAAAATACAAATAAAGATATTCATAACCTGTCGCCTTAAATTCCTGTCCACCCACCCTCATATTAAATATCATAAGCACAGGAAGAAGTATTCCGGAAGATAATGCAGGATAAATTTTCAGTTTTAAACTTCTGTCACTTCTAAACATGGCATTTGAAAAATTAAATGATTGTTTTGAAATTTCGTTACGGTTTATCATAAATCCTATTAATCTTTCAATCCCGTGCTTTGAAGGTCTTTCCTTACCTTCTCCTTCTAATTTAAGGAGCAGACTTTCCATTTTTTTACTGAGGCTTAAATATATTATAAAATTAGCAACAGGAACAATAATTATTAAAGCTGTAAAAACATATAAGTATGATTCTCCACCATTATATAAAATTTCAAAGGGTGCTCCAAACCATAAGATAGGATTTAGATAATGAGCAGCATTAAAACTATATTTCATATTTTGCAGTGAAGTAAAATCTATCATTCTTACTGCAATCTGATAACCTACGGTAACCAAGATTGTCAAAAGAATTTGAATTAAATTGATTATATTTCTAAGTAATTCTCCATCGAAAAACCTTAAAACCAATAAATATACGAATGCAGTCACTAAAAATATCATCAAATCCATCAATAAAATTTCCAGAAGAAATATTGGAATGACAAATAAATCGTTACTCATTACCAATGCAATAAGAGTAGGGCCAGCAATGAAAGCATTTAGCCTGAACATATAAATCAATATGTGCAATACTTTAGATAAAGACACAGTCCTGCTGTCCACCGGCTTTGTCAGCAATATATTTTTATCCTTTGTATCCAATAACACAAAGGAAAAATCAGAAATCAAATACATTGTTGTCATAAAGAAAAATGCACCGGAGAAATACATCATTCGTATCATTTCATCTTTTATAAAATAAATAAAGAATGCCAAAAATATACCGAATAACATATGCAAGAAATATCCCTTCAAAAGAGAAGTCTGACCTTCGTCTTTCTTCCTTTTATTATTTGTATTTATTGCCGGTGCCCTTCTTGAGTCCAATATTAATTTGGTTTTTAATATTATCCTAAGTAGTTTATAATCTATGCCAAAACCTTCAAATATTTTTTTAAAAAAATCAAGTATTTTTAAAGACAAAAATTCATTCATAGCAGTCTCCTTATTTAGCTCATAAAAGCATCTGTAAACTTTTTTGCCAATGCTTCATGGTCATGGAATCCGGTAACATCATTAAATATAGACTCTAATGATGAATCTGACTGCCTGCTCATAACATCTACCATAGTCCCGTCAATAACAATTTTCCCTTCATTTATTAGCAGGATTCTATCGCTTAATTTCTCTACAACTTCCAATATATGAGAAGAATAAAAAATTGTTTTTCCTTCTTCCTTTAAATTCTTCAATACTTCTTTAAAAACCAATACACTGTTGGCATCGATTCCCCCCAAGGGTTCATCCAAAAATAAAATATCCGGATTATGAAGCATACCCGTAATAATTGAAAGCTTTTGTCTCATTCCTTTTGAATATGTATGAATTCTGCCGTTAATTGCATCGTCTATGCCAAAGACACTCATCATTTCTTTTCCTTTTGTTACAGCCTTATTTTCTCCTATACCGTACAGCATTCCAATAAAGCTCAAATATTCATGTGCTGTTAAATTATCATACATATCCGATACTTCAGGTACATAACCTATTCTTTTTTTATACTCAAACTGTCCTTTTACTTTTTCTCCAAAGATAAAAACATCGCCTTCATAATCTTCTATAAGACCTAAAATTAATTTAATTGTTGTAGTCTTACCTGCACCGTTAGAACCTATGTATCCAATAATTTCACCACTTTTCACACTGAAATTAATGTCTTTTAAAACATCCTTGCTTCCAAAACTTTTACTTACATGCTCTAATCTTAATACTTCAGACATAATTGCTCCTTTTTTCTTTGTTATTTATATTGACGAGAAATAGTCTAATTTTGTTCAAATTTTTTGTGTCATTGCTATGAATAACACATAAAGCGTCATTCTGAACGCAGTGAAGAATCTCATATCTCAAAGGATGAGATCCTTCGGCTTCGCCTCAGGATGACAAATCTTCTATTTACACTTATTATATCAGAAATTTGCCAAGAAAAAAAGCATG
>JAQVRY010000002.1 GCA_028700795.1 Tissierellia bacterium
ATAACTGCATAATCCTCGGAATTATCAATAAATCACATTTATCCTTTATTGAATCTACGTGCCCGTGGAAGACTTTAACAGGCAGACATGCATCATCTACACAGTATTTTACCCCTGCATCCAAAATGTTTTTATTTGTATCCTCAGAGACAATAATTTCAGCTCCCAATTCACTGAAAAACGTAACTAAAAAAGGATGGTATTTGCAATACATCAATCCTTTTGGTATTCCAACCTTCATAATTTCCTCCCTTAATTAAAAAAATATCACAAATTATATTATTTCCTATAATTTGTGATATTATCCTTATTTAAGTTAATTTTGAAAGAGATTATTTAGATTCTTTTACTGTATTTTTAAAATATCCTCGTATTGCATAAATTAATGCAGGAATAAATACTAACTGTATAATGATTCCCGGTATGCCTGATATAATTGCACCTTTAACATACAACAATGGATTCATTTTAACTCCAAACAACTGTACTAAGACAGCTACTGTCAAACCTGCAGCAATTCTTCCGGCAATCATAGAAGTTATTAATGATGGGATTATGGACAAATTAAATTTCCGTGCTGATAGTGATGCTGTTAATCCGTATGTTCCTAATTCAAATGCCATTATTACCGCCATAGGAAACATTACAGGCATTCCTGTCAGTAATCCGCTTATTAGGGGAGTAATAATGCCAAGTGCTAACGCTAATTGCGGTGATAATAAAAACCCTCCTATTAATACAGGTATATGCATTGGTAATGCAATTGGTCCTGTCATGCCAAACATGTGAAATATCATTGGAATTATTATTCCACTTGCCAATAATAATCCGCCTAATACTAATTCTTTGGTTGCAAACTTTTTATTCATATTTTCCTCCCAATTAAAAATAACCATAAAGTTTCATACTTATCACCTTCATGGTTATTTTTCTCTTAATATTTTTTTCATTTTGATTTCAAGTTCATTAAATATTGTTTTAAACTGAAGACTTTCAAGTCCAATTATATCTATATTACATTTGCTTACTGGCAGCAGTAATTTTCTTGCCGGACTGCTTGCAATTGCTTCTGAAATTTTGGGACTTATTTCTCCCATCATTGAATTTGATGCTACAATCGCTAATGGTCCTATTATTATATCAACTTTTTGGCACATCCATGAAATCGCATTTTCTCCGGTAGCTCCTTCGTGGGCACCGGCTCTTAACATATTGGAAGTTGCTTGGGAGTTCGTTCCCAATGCAATGATTTCTAAATCATTGCTATTCAAAGACTTCAGTATTTGTACTGCTTGGCTTCCAATTCCTCCGCCCATTCCATCAATAACAGCTATTTTCATATTTATTGACCTTTTATTTCTTTCTCTTGTGTCTTGCACCTTATGTATTCATTATATCTGGTGTAAAGCTGATTTTGCAGCTTGCAATATAGTGTAACATAATTTTATATAAAAGTAAATATTAAAAATTTTACATCGGTTAGGGTTGTGGGGACACGCCTCCGTGTCCCCAATTACCGGTTGTATTTTAAGCTAACTCTTCTGCTCCATATAAGTCTTCAACTACTTCTTCTAAATGACCTAATCTTTTTAATGTTTCTAAATTTGGTTTGCCTGTTTCATAGTCAATTCCGGCAGCTTCAAAGAAATTCTTGCCTAACAGCTCTTCATCTACGGTTACTCCACCTAAAGGTCCTTCGGTTAACGGTGGTTTTCCTACTGCTCTTCGTGCAATGTCAAAGTCGGATGGTTTTAACCCTTCTCTTACATTAAATGCATGACGCATCAAATATATGCGATGACCGGTCTCAAATGCTTTTTCTGCACCAAATTCCATCCCTGTTATTGCACTTATAAATTCATTTTGTATTCCTGGAGGTGATACTAAAGCGTGGAAATAGCACAGACCGCTGCAGTTCATAACTTCAGTGCCGGCTGTCAACTGTAAATCAAACATACCGGTTCCGTTATAGTCATATTTATCTGTTAATTCATTTCCACCCATTTGAATGGAACCTATACCGCCCTTAACGTGTCGTCCCGGTGTTGGGTCAAATTGATATGTTCTGGCTAACCCCGGTGCAAATCTTGGGTCATGCATTGGTAATTCTATTCCTGATGCTGTTTGAAGATATTCTTCACCTTTACCCCAGTATTTTGCTGCATATTTAGAACCATTTGCCAAAATCTTACCGCAGCCTTCACCTTCACACATTTTCTTAAGAATTTCTACCATTGCTGCTCCATTGCCCCAGGTTAACTCAATTCCGTCTAATTCTTCTTTTAACACACCTTCTTCATAGCATTCCATTGCCCACGCTATTGTCATGCCTGCAGATATTGTATCGAAACCATAAATGTTGCACATCTCATTGCACATAAGAAGGGCATCTTCTTCATAACACAAACAAGTGGAGCCAAATGAAGCAGCCGTTTCATATTCAGGTCTTTCGGTTTGCTCTAAAGGCCATCTCCCATCCTCTACCTTATATTCTGCCCCACATCCCAAGGGACAGTTCGCGCAGCTGTATTTTTTGGTTTTATATCTGTCTATAGCTATAGCTCCCACTTTTTGTGCTTTTTCATCTTCAAAATCGACAACTCCAACACCTCCCCAGTTTTTCACAGGTGAATCACCGCTTAGTGCCGATGCTGGCGTTCCAACTCCTGTGCCCCATGTACCAAAAGCATATGCCGTCTGGCTTTCTTTCATGGCAGCACTAATTATTTTGTTTATTTCCGTTACCTTTTCGGAATCTTTTACAGGAATATCTCCTGTGCCTCTGACAGCAATTGCTTTTAAATTTTTGGAACCCATAATGGCTCCGCCGCCGCCTCTTCCCGGAGCACGATGTCCGTCATTTATTGGACATGATATATAGGACAGCCTTTCTCCGGGAGGTCCGATTGCTGATATTCGAAGTTTTGGCTCTTTTGTTTCCTCTTTTAATACTTCCCATACCTTTTTTGTATCCATTCCCCAAATATGTGAAGCATTTCTTATTTCAACTTTGCCATCATTGATATAAATGTAAACGGGTTTTTCTGAAATACCATTTACAAACAATGCATCATATCCTGCTTTTTTTAACTCGGGTCCGAAATAGCCGCCTGAATTTGCATCATTCCATCCGCCTGTAACGGGAGATTTATGAACCGTGGTGTATCTTCCTCCAAAAAATGCCCTTGTAGCAGTAGTAGGTCCTGTTATGAAACCCACTACATTTTCAGGTCCCAAAGGATCTGCTCCTGCAGGCATCATTTTATAAAGCACCTTAGCTCCAAATCCATAAGCACCAATGAAATTCTCTGCTAATTCTTTTGTAAGTACTTCTTCTTTAATTTCGCCATTTGTTAAGTTTATAAACAGCATCTTTCCTGCATATCCGTATAACATAATATCCTCCTTTTAATTTAATAACTTTTAATATTTAAAATATCTATTACCCTCCACCTAATACAGTTAAAATCATTACCTCATCCTTGTCATTTAAGATGGTAGATGTTGTTGCTTTTGATTTATTGACTAAAATTGTTGCTTTATTTAACATTTCTTTATTGTTTGGATACTGTTTAATTAAATGATTAAGAAGAACTGTAACATCAGAACCTTCCCGGAGTACAGCTTCAGAAATTAAATTATTTGCAATCAAACCAAAATATTTTATTTTTATCACCATATCCAGGTTTCTCCCCATTTTTATTCAATTATATAAGCTGCCATTACACCTTCATTTTCATAGTTTCTTTTACCTGCTCCATAGCCAACTTTTTTAATCTTATATTTTCCAGGTAAAGAATTTTGGGTTTTGATTGCAGCTAGAATAGCTGCTCCGGTAGGCGTAACCATTTCTCCTTCAACGTTAGTTTTTTGTAAATTTATATTATATTTTTTTGCTATATTTACTACAGCGGGAACCGGTACAGGAAGTATTCCTTTTCTGCACTTAATAAAACCTTTACCGTCACAGATTTCTGTAACAATTACATCTTTAATATTTAAATAATCCAAACAAATTGCTGTGCCTACAATATCTACAATGGAATCAACAGCACCCGATTCATGAAAATACACTTCTTTTATGGTTACTTTATGTGCTTTTGATTCAGCTTCTGCAGCTATATAGAATATTTTTTTTGAAATAGTTTTTGCATTATCCGATATTAAAGAATTATCTATAATATAGTAAATATCATCAATGTTTCTTTCAATAAATGTTTCTGATTTTTTGTTATCTATTACAACTTCAAAATCACATGCTTTAATGCCATTTTTTACTATATTGGAAATTACTATATTATAGCCTTCCACATTTAAGCTTTTCAGCCCATTTAATAATAATTCTTTATCAGCACCTAAATCTATAAGTGCAGCAACCGTCATATCTCCGCTAATACCTGAGTTGCACTGAAAATACAATGTTTGTTCAGTCATTTTCCACCTTTTTAAGTTTATTAAGGGCTATTATAATATAATAATAGCTCTTAATATTCTTTAATATAGTAATGAGTTTATGCTAATCCCGCCTCAGCTTTTTCTTCTTCAATAGAAATTTCTTCTATTTTCCCACTTGGTTTAATATTTAATTTTTCTTCTGATACATTTGGAACTTCATAGAAAAAATCACCTATAGTATTATCAATTTTTTTGAATGTTTCTTTATGAACAACAGGGAAAGTTTTTTCCGGAGTGTATGGTGGGAACCAGAATTCCCCTTCAGGAGACGGTTCAGATTTAACCAATACATATTCCGTAGAGCCTATACCGTTATAAACACCTGCATTTAATTGCGCCCACTGGCTCTTTTTTGCTATACTTGAACAGTTGGTAAAACGTTCTGTGTTTGGCTCACTGAATCCAAATTGTTCAGCTTTCGAGCCCGGATTTGCTGCTACTTCTTCTGTTGCTTCAATAGATGCCATATCTACTGCAACAGGGTCTTTAGATGCAAACACCCCAATATTAGGTATTAATGCCCTATCATGGAATGCGCAACAATCACACCATGGAGATATGTCGAAAGCATAATTAAGATAAATCATTTTATCTTTGCCAACTGCGTTTATATAGCCTGCAGCTGCATCAACAATTGCCGGTGCCCAGGAAGTGATTAAATCAGGGTGAAGATTAAATAAACCGGTTAACATAAATGCCATACAGTGACCGCACAGCTTGCATTTTTCAGGCATAAATTTGAATGTATCATCTTTCCACTCAAATGCATCTTGAGGACATGAAGCAATCATATTATCAATTAAATTAGGATGGGGAGCATTAGCAGCTTGTTTTGCAGCATCCTGATTAATTGTCCATGCTTTCAATCCTAAAGTTGGATGTAATAAAAAGTGTGTTGCAAGCTTACCTTTCGGGGAGCCCATTCCAATTCCTACGTTTTTTAAAGAACCTCCAAATACCCCCATTGGGTGACCTTTGAAATGTGTTATAACTACTACCGCATCAAATTCAAGAATTTGTTTTCCCATATAAGTATTCTTTAGATATACACCATGTGGAACTTCTACTTCTACTTCATCTTCACCATATTCACCATCGCAAATCCAAACAGGACACCCCATTGTTTCTTCCGTAAATCCATGTACTGCTGCAGTTCTTAAATGGTCTGACTTTATAGTTCGAGAAGCATTAAACCCAAGTGGAGCTGTATTACAGTCAAATACTACAGGATCTCCTCCAAGCCTTTTTACTTCTTCAACAATAGCACTTACCCAATGCGGTCGTAAGTTAAGTGAATTTCCGAATTCACCGAAATGCACCTTAATTCCAACCTTATCCCCTTTTTTAAAAACTGTTTCCAAACCTGCATCCCTAAGGACTTTAACTGCCTTAAACGGCGTACTTTCACTTGAGCTTTCTGCATGGTCGTTCATGAAATAAACTTTTGATGACATTTTACTTTTCTCCTTTCAAATTATTATAAAATAGCTCTTTAAGAGTTTTTAATGTAATTTATTAGGTCAAGTAAATTATCTATCCCCCTTTCAATTTTTAACAGCATGAACTAAAAGATTTTTGAATCATTGCAGAATCTATTTCGTCTTCAGCTATCAACACAACTACACTTTTTCTTTCTTCACTGTCTTCCCATTTTTTATCTGCTTTAGAATGATATGTTTTTCTTACTGCTTGAAACTCATATCTGTAATCATCATTTTTAAAATAGAAAAAACCCTTGCTTCGCAACAATTTATTACCATAGGCAGTAAACAAATCTTGTATCCAATCATTGACCTTCTTCTTGTCCATAGGACGATTTTCTGATAACACTACAGTCTTTATGTTGTCCACACTATTTTTTTCCTCCTTGCAAATATTTGATAAATCTTTTAATTGCTTGTACAAGTCAATATTCATAATATTATCTAATTTTACTCTGCCGTATTGTGTACGATAAATTTTAGCCATAGAATTTATATTATGTATACGTTTTTCTAAAACATCTATTTCTTCATCATTAACTAAGTCGACTTTATTTAATAATATTACGTCAGCAAATGCTACTTGATGTTTAGCTACCTTGTATTCATCTAAATTTAATTGTCCGTACTCTGCATCAACGATGACAATGTAGCTGCCTAATTTGTATAAATGTTGCATATGACCTAAAAAGAATAAATGAATTAATCCTTCCGGCGTATCAAGACCGCTGGCTTCCATCAACAGATGGTCAAATGGATTTTCAATTGTTTTATCATGAAGCTTTTGAAAATAATGGTACAGCAGAATTTGAGGGTCTTCATGAATATGCAAATTTGTAAATACATGTATGTTTTCCTTTTTTAGATTAATCAGCATATCATCTATTGACACTGCTCCATATTCACGTACTAAAACATCAACTTTCTTATCAATCATGTGTGATAAAATATAATTGACTAATGTAGTCTTTCCTGACCCTAAAAATCCTCCGATTATATTTACGGTTTTCTTCATTGCTGCCTCCTTTATTAATCTTCGCTTAAGACCAATGACGAATTATTGATAAGCTCAGATGATTTTTTAATGGTTTTCATTGTAATTACATATGTAATTGTCCCAAGCACTGCAAATACAATTAATACAAGATCATAGCTGCCGGTAAAGTCATATGAAAGACTCATAGCAGGTGTACCTGCTGCAGCTCCTGCAGACATTAACGATACTGAAATACCGATTAAATTGCTGAAATATTCTTCTCCTGAAACTGCAAGAACAAACAGAGGTATTAATACAGAAAGTGTGGCTAATGCAAATCCATAGCTTATGGCATACAGCCATGCAATTAATTTATTTGTCATAAAGAACAATAGTATTGAGCTTATAATAAATGTTATTAATCCAATACTCATGGACACTTTAATATTGAACCTGTCATTCACAACACCTAAAAAAACTTTTGCAAAAGCTAATATTAGCATTATTACTCCCGATACTTCAGATGCAAATATGTAGTCAAAATTTCTGTCCGTCATATGAGCAGGTGTAATGTGAAGAAAAGGTGCTATTAAAAATCCAAACATAAACAAACAAAATAATGCTGCTATAATACATGGTTCTTTTAATAATTCACCGGTTGTTTTTTTTGTAGTTAAAATATTATCACTTTTGCTTATTTCCATATCCGTAATTGGTACAGTAGGCTCTTTAACCATTAATGTTACGGGTATTGAAAGTATTAGAAAAATAATTGAGCCGATTAAATATGAGCGATTATAACCGTAATTGGTTATAATCTTAGCTACAACAGGGCTGAAAACAGCACCTCCCAATCCGCTTCCTGCAAAGATTAAACCAAGTATTAAGCCTTTATTTTCGGTAAACCAACTATTAATCAACATGGAAAATGTTAATGTTGATGTATATACCAAGCCAATTCCTAAAAAAGATGCTCCTAAATAAAATGCGGGTAGACTTGAAGCTTTATAATATATGAAATATCCGGCAGCAAATAGTAATGTTCCTGAGCCAACCATAAATCTGATTCCCATACTCTTATAAATCTTGTCATATGAAAGATTTGCTACAATTCCTACTATAGCTATAATACTGAATATAAAAGAATATTCAGACCTGGCAAATCCAAAATACTCTGTAACAGGAACAACATAAAGGTTTTGAGTAATATTTCCTAAACCTAAATAAATAAATGACATAATAAAACATGAAAATACTATTATATATCCATAATTGAACTTTTTACCCAATTGCATGCTCCATTTCGTTATCTTAACTTAATTGTAGCAATTCTTGTACCAATATACGGATTAATGTATATTGATTAGAAGAATGTCCTCAATTCTTCAAGATTCCTCAGGCTGCTGCGCTTTCAGAACGGCCAAATGAAATACATAAAAAAAAACAGAAAAATACTACAAGTATCTTTCTGTTGTAAAATAATATTACAATGATTGTTAATTAATTAATATTTATTAAATTCGTTACAATCTCTTATTTAAATTGCTGTAAAAAAATGTTACGATACTTCTTGTTGTAACATTTTTTTACGCTTGCTTAGTTTGGGTGACCCGTCTATTTTTCTGTATAAAGTTGGGCGGCTTATACCTAAACGTTTAGCAGTATTTGTTAAATTCCAATTTTCTTGATTTAATACATATTCTATAATTATTTCTTCGCCTGTTTTCAATAAATCTTTATTTTGTTTTGTTTCAACAACATGTGCAGATATTTTATTTTTAAGACTTTTATATTTATATGCACTTAATACTTCACGAGGAAGGCTGTCAATTGAAAGGGTTTCTTTTTCATTCAACAATACTGCTTTTTCTATTGCATTTCTTAATTCACGGACATTCCCTCTCCAGTAATAATATTTCAAAGCTTCATAAAACTCAGGGTCTACCTTCACTTCCGGAGTGCTTGAATGTTTTACATTATAATCTATAAAACTTTTTGCAAGCAAAGGGATATCATCTTTTCTGTCTCTTAGCGGAGGTATGGATAAACTGATTATATTAATACGGAAATATAAATCTTCTCTAAATTGACCGAGCTCAATTTCCTGCAATAAATCTTTTTTTGTTGCAGCGATTATCTTGATATTTATAGGGATTTCTTTTATTCCTCCGATTCGAGTAATTCTATTGGATGACAGTGCTCTTAACAGCTTTATTTGAACGTTTAAAGGCATACTGTCTATTTCATCAAAAAAGAATGTACCACCGGATGCAATTTCTAATTTGCCGAATTTTATGCTGTTTAAGGCTCCTGTAAATGACCCCGGCTCGTAACCGAATAATTCGCTTTCAATTAATTCTGAAGGGATAGCACCGCAGTTAATTGCCACAAAAGGTTTGTTTTTTCTAAAGCTTTCGTTATGTATTGATTGAGCAAACAATTCTTTGCCTGTACCGCTTTCACCACATATTAAAATTGCTGAAGAAGTTCGAGCGGCTTTTTTTGCTAATTCCTTTACTCGTACTATATTTTTGCAATTCCCTATTATATCATCGAAAGTATATATAGCACTGTTTTTAATATTAAATTGCAAGTACTTGTTTGTACTATCAAATTTAAAAAGGCGGCATACTTCCTTATTTTCATTGATGATAAATTGTTTAACGGATACTAAAAATGATTTTTTTTCATTATTTATTTTTAAAATTAATTCAGTATTTTCCATTTCATCGCCCTGAATGTGTTTTTCAACCTGTCTTAATGCCATTCTAATGCATTTATCCACATTCTCATTATCTTTAGAGCTTATTTCGAACATATTGAGAAGTGATTTATTATAGCTGATAATTTTATTACTGACTAAATAAATAATTCCCGAGCTGTCATATTCAATAATATTTTTTAAAGTATTATTTGATACGGTCAGCTGTGTTAACATATTGTCGATTTGAATTTTATCTTCAATTATTTTTGCTATTGATTGAGCAAGGCCTAACGTTCCTATAGTATGCTTATGGTCAATAATGCCGCCTATATTAATAGCACCTACTATTTTTTTATTAAATCCATGTATGGGTGCTGCCGAGCAATTGTATTGATGTAACAATTTATTATAGTGCTCTTTACCAAATACTTGAATAGGTATATCGTATTGTAATGCTAAACAAATAGAGTTTGTACCAATACTTTCTTCCGAGCAGTTTGTAGTTATTAAATCAATTTTTTCCGAAACTGCCAATACTGATACTAAATTACACTTATTATCAAAAAGAATAAAAGATAAGTTGAATTCATCCGCAATTTTTTGCAGAATAGCTCTAAATTCTTCATCAACAAACTTATTACATACTGAGTAAGAATCTAAATCCTTTTTTTTAAGATAATATTTTTCATCTAGTGCATAAGGATTAACATTTGCTAAAGCACTACGGTGCCAAGATTTAGAAACCACAGGGGAGACAACGTTTTCATCAACAGCTAAACTGTTTGTCATTTTTCTCCACTCCAAGCCTACAGCTTCCATATCTGTTTCTTTTGATTTATCCATCTTTTCCTCCAAGAATAACGGGACAGCTGTGCATATTCTGTCCCTTCTCTCAATTGACTGATGTAATGTATTCCCATAAACAATACTATCATAAATTTAATTAATTATCAAGACCCCCGCTTCTATAACTTCTATAAGTTGTAGTTCCTTTTCGGCTTCAGGCAGGTCATAATCCAAACTTATTATTTGGAGACTGCAATTACTAATTTTATGCATTCTTCCACATCGGATTTGTTAAATATTTCACCTGATGTATGAAGGTTTCTTGTAGGTATGGATATTACTCCGCTCGGTACTCCTTCTCTTGAAGTATGTATAGGTCCTGCATCCGTTCCGCCGAATTCCAAAATTTCATATTGATATTTAATGTTGTTTTTTTCTGCAGTATTTGTTAATAACTCTTTTACATCTGTATGTGTAATAATGGATTTGTCCATTAGTTTAATTGCTGCTCCACCGCCTAATTTGACATCCATTTTAATTCCGTCAGGTGTGTCGCCCGTTGCAGTTACGTCAACGGCGATTGCTAAATCCGGCTCAATTGTGTACCCGGCTGTTTTAGCACCTCTACATCCCACTTCTTCTTGTACTGAAAACACATAGTATATATCATTATCAGTTTTAGGATGATTTTTAAGCGCTTCAATTAAGATATAGCAGCCAATCCTGTCATCTGCAGCTTTGCATATTACACAGTCCTCTGTTTCGTAATATTCAGTTTTAAATACACACATATCGCCTATATGGAAATTATTTCTAATGAATTCTTCATCAGTGGAAGCAACATCCAAAAATAATTTACTTGTTAATAGCGTTTCCTTATCTTTTAATTCCTCTTGGCAAATTACTCCTTCTAATCCATTTAAAAATACCATTCGGAGTCCCAACAATTCCTTGGCATTTAATCCTCCTACATTAGCAAAGCGTAAAAAACCTTTCTTATCAACATGGGTTATAATTAAGCCAATTTGGTCCATGTGAGCAGAAAATAATATTTTTTTGCCTGCTCCTTTTTTTCTTGCTATAAGATTACCAAGAGGGTCTATTGTTATTTCATCTGCAAAATCTTTTATTTCATCCATAATCATTTCACAAATCTTTTTTTCTCTTCCTGAAGGACTGAAACAATCGGATAATTTTTTCATTAATTCACTGTTAAACATTGCTACTCCCCTTTCTGATTTTCAATAATCACTTGTTTTGTAAGTTTTAAAGCACTATCTATGTCATTTTTGCTTGCCACGCTTATTGATGAATGTATATATCTGCAAGGTACTGAAATCGCCACTACCTTGGCGCCTCTTTTCGTTTTATGGATAACACCGGCATCATTTCCTCCTGATGTTGAGCGTCTGTATTGATAAGTAATATTATTGTCTTCAGCAATTTTTGCAGCACTTCTTACTGTTTCAATATCGTATATCGTTGCATTGTCCATCAATGACAGTACTGCTCCCTTCCCGATAAAGGTGGAGCTTTCATGTTCATCTACTTCAGGCATATCTGCACATACGGTTCCTTCCAATACTATGCCTAGGTCCGGCTCTAATTGATATGCTGCTGTTTCTGCTCCTCTTAAGCCGACTTCCTCCATAACAGTAAACACACCGTAAAAATCTGCATCCAAATTTTGGCTTAGAAGCTCTAATATAATGCTGCAGCCTGCTCTGTTGTCCAAAGCTTTTGCTTTAATCATATTGTTGCCGAATTCAACATAGTCACTTTTAAAAGCTGCATAGTCCCCTATATTTACTACTTTTTCTGTTTCTTCTTTTGTACTTGTACCAATATCAATATATAATTTATCAATGGGAAGTGAGCTTCCTCTTTCTTCTTCACTCATTAAATGCACTGCTTTAGAGCCGATAACGCCAGGAATTTTATTTTCTCCTATTACTACAACCTTTGAATTCAAAACTCTCTGGTCAATTCCTCCAACTGCTTTAAATTTAATAAAACCGTCAGAATCAATATTAGAAACTATCAATCCTACTTCATCCATGTGAGCAGAAAGCATTATGTTTTTATTTTTTTTGCCTTTATTGTGAGCTATAATGTTTCCAAGTTTATCAACATAGAATTCGCAGCCCATTTCTGATAGTTTGCCCTTTATATAATTTCTTACTTCATATTCACAACCTGATACGCCGGAAAGTTCAGTTAATTCATTTAAAAACATAATATTTCCTCCAAATCAGAATTATCCAATTCATTTATAAACCTTGCTAATGCTTTTCCTGCAATTTCTAAATCATTTATATCTATGGTTTCCACTGATGTATGCATGTATCTAAGCGGTATCGACAATAGTATGCAGGGAATTCCGTCTCTTGATACTTGCACTGCATCTGTGTCTGTGCCGGTTCTTGCAGGCACTGCTTCATGCTGCATTGGATAATTGTATTTTTTGCAGATTTCAACAAATTTCTTTGTAAGTTTTGTATTTAGTCTTCCTCCGTATGCAACGATGGGACCTTTGCCTAATTGAGGTGAATCAGCAGGCATATCAGGAGTTTTGCCAAATCCAACATCTAAAACTATTCCGATATCCGGAGCAATTTTATAACTGCTTGTTTTGGCACCCCTTAAACCTGTTTCTTCCTGAGCTGTCGCAGTAAAATACACATTGCTTTTATGTGATATTTTCTTTAATTCTTTTGCTGCTTCAAGCATAACTGCAATACATGCTCTGTCGTCAAATGCTTTTGCACTTATAATGCTTCCCTGCAATGATAAAGGCTTTCTATTTACAGTGGCAATATCTCCGATTTTTACTAGTTTTTCAAGTTCTTCTTTTGTATATCCTGTATCTATATATAGCTCCTTTATTTTAAGAGGTTTTTTTCTTTCTTCTTCACTTGTTAAATGAGGCGGTTTAATTCCTATAACTCCAAATATATTTTCTTTTCCATATACTGTTACATCCTGAGCAACCAAGGATGAAGAATTAAATCCACCAACTGTAGAGAAGCTTAAAAAGCCTCCCTCCAATATACTTGTAACCATAAGCCCTATTTCATCAATGTGTGCTGCAAGCATTATTTTAGTATCATTGCTGCCGGCTCTTTTAAAGATATAACTTCCAAGCCTGTCCATTTCAAATGAATCTGTGTATGGCTTAAAATATTTTTTCAAAATATCACCGTTAATATGCTCGAAACCTGAAACAAAATGGTTGGAGCATATATCAAACAAAAATTCTTTAAGCATTTTTCCTCCTAATATTCAAAATAAAATGTTAGATCTTGCGACCTAACATTAGAAATTACTTTAATAAATCATCCAGTGCATCTCCTATAGATTCTCCTATAGTAAAGTTTGTATCTTCCTGTTGATAAGATGTACTATCCGTAGTTTCTTCACCTTTGTCATCTAATATTAATGTCAGGTTAAGGTTTTTACCTTTCATATCTATGTTTTGAACTTTAGCTTCTTTTATTTCTCCAACCTTAACAACTTGTGCCGGCGTTCTTAATTTTTCTGTTGACACCTTTGCAATTGGGATGAAGCAGTCAATGTTTCCATTAGCGTCTACATGTATGCCATCAAGCAGTATACGTGTTACTTCAACCTGTATTATATCGTCCTTATTGAGTGTTTTAGCATAAACATCAAATGGATGATCAGTCAATTGCTTTAATCCAAGGCCTACCTTTCTGTCTTTTCTTGTAATGCTCAATATTTTTGCCGTTACTTCCTGACCTTCTTGAAGAACATCGGTAACTTTTTCTGTTCTTGCCCAGTCTAAATCTTTAATGTGTAAAAGACATTCAATCTCATCTACTTTAACGAAGGCTCCAAAGTCAACAATCCTTGTTACCAGACCTGTTACTGTATCGCCCTTTTGATATTTATCCAGGAATTTTGCCCAAGGGCTTTTTACAGTTGCTTTATAGCTTAAGGAAAGTCTTCTATTTTCCTTGTCTACATTTTTAACCTTTACATTTATTTTGTCGCCCGGTTTTAATACTTCTGACGGGTGTTTAATCCTGGTCCATGCAATTTCATTGATATGAAGAAGTCCGTCTATGCCGTTGATTTCTACAAATGCACCGTAATCCTGAAGATTTTTTACAGTACCTTCGTAAATTTCACCTACTTGTATTTCTTCCCATACTTCCTTGTCTCTTACTTCCTTTTCCAGTTTTTCAACAGCTCTCGAAGTTAAAACCAACTGTCTTCTTCCTTTTTTGTTCTTTGTTTCTAATATTTTAACCTTCAGGTTTTTGCCTACATATTCTGAAGGGTCAACATCTCTTTTAATTGATATTTGATTTCTTGGAATGAAACCTTTAATGCCTTTTAGTTTTCCGTAAATTCCATATTGTGATGCTTCAATTATAGGAATTTCCAGAATTTCTCCTTGAACTCTGAGGTGTTCCAGCTCATCCCAGATTTTCTGTTCTTCCAATGGTTTTCTTGTAAGAACAACATTTCCGTCTTGGTCAGAAATTCTTACTACAATTGCTTCAATTTCGTCTCCTTCTTTTACTATTTCAGTTAAATCGGAAACTTCTGTCAAGGAAAATTCGTCTCTTGTTATAATGCCGTCAGATTTATAATTAATGTTAACAGAAACGGCATCAGGGCTTACATATATTATTTTTCCTTTAACCTTTTCACCGATTCTGATATAAACTACTCCGCCATAATTTTCAAGCAATTCATGCATAGTGTTTACTTTTTCTGCTTGTTCAGTCTGTTCAACTTGTTCAGTCTGTTCAACTTGTTCAGTCTGTTCTGCAGGTTCTGTTTGCTCTGCAGGTTCAGGCTGCTCTGCAGGTTCTGTTTGCTCTGCAGGTTCTGACTGCTCTGCAAGTTCAGTCTGCTCTACGGGTTCTGACTGCTCTGCTTGTTCTGCTTGTTCTGTTTGTTCTGTTTGCTCAGTCAGTTCTGCTTGTTCAGACTGTTCAGTTTGCTCAGACTGTTCAACTAATTCTACATGTTCTGCCTGTTCGTTCTTTTCATTCATGTTGTTATTTAAATTTTCCAACATATTAATAACCTCCTCAATTATCCAGTCAGGAGCTGAAGCACCTGCGGATACTCCCACAATAGTATTTTTATCAATATAGTTATAAGGTATTTCCTTATAATTTTGTATTAAGAATGTGTTTTTACACAATTCCTTGCTCAGTTCATATAACTTTTTGGTATTTGAACTATTTTTCCCACCTACAATAAGCATTACTGTACATTTTGAAGCAAGTTCTACACAAGCCTCTTGTCTTTTCCTTGTTGCTTCACATATTGTATTATGTACAATTATATTAGAATAATTGTTTATTTCAATAGTTTTTAAAATTTCTTTAAAAATATTCAAATTAAAAGTTGTCTGGCAGACTAAGCAGTAATTCTTTGACGGCTCAATTATATTTATTAGTTCTTCAGGACTTTTAATTATGTCCGCTTCGTTGTTGCACCAGCCTGCTATTCCCTGTACCTCAGGATGATTCTCATCACCAACAATGATTATATTGTAACCCTTATTTTTGAATTCTTCAACTATTTTATGTATTTTTTTTACTTTTACACAAGTTGCATCAATAACTTTGATGTTTTTTTCTTCCAATATGTCATATATATGTTTTCCAACACCATGACTCCTGATAAGAAGCTTTGCATCGTTGTCCTCAGGCAGGTTTTCAACTATTACCATACCTTTATCTTTTAATTTTTCAACAACATCTTTGTTATGAATTATTTCTCCATAGCTGTAGAGTTTTTTTTCGGCAGTTAAAATCTTATCTGCTTTTAGAACGGCAGCCTTGACACCTCCACAAAAACCGTTATACTCTGAAACAATTATTTTCATTGCATTCCTTCATTCTTAATATTATAAATATCCTTTAAAATCTCTATTCCTATTTCAGTATACTTTTCAGAATTCAACCTGCCGCTGTAATTTTCAAAGTAATCTTTTTCTTTTCCTATATACAGTTTAAGTTTTCCCCTGAATTTATAGGTTCCTTCCATATATACAGGCATTATATTAACCTTTGCTTTATTAGCTATTAACGCAATTCCCGATTTTGCATTTTTTTCATCAAATCCTGTCTTAATTCTTGTTCCTTCAGGATATATTCCTAATATACCGCCGTTATTCAAAATATTAAGAGAGTTTTTAATTGACGATAAGGAAACTCCTTTCCTGTCGACGGGAAATGCACCAAGATTTCTGAAAATAAAAGATAAAAATTTGTTTTCAAACAATTCTTTCTTGCCCATGAAGTAAATTTGCCGCTTTGTTGATATGGCTAAAATTACAGGGTCAATCATAGATCTGTGATTTCCGCAAATTATTAAGCCACCTTCTATATTATCAAGGTTCTCTTTATTATACACCTTTAAATCAAAAATAACAAATACCAGAACCTTCAATATAATTAACGCTATTTTATAAAACATTGCTTCCTCCGATATATTGTGCAATAGTCTTTGTAACTTTAATCAAGTCCATTTTTGTAGTGTCAATCAATATTGCATCCTCTGCCGGTTTCAGTGGAGAAAACCTCCTAGTTGAATCATTTTCGTCACGTTTCTTCATATCATTGAAAACAATTGCGTAGTCAACTTTTATATTGTTTATTTTCAACTGTTCGTAACGTCTTCTTGCCCTCTCTTCCAATGATGCGGTTATAAAAAACTTATATTCTGCATCCGGAAATACTGTTGTACCAATATCACGACCTTCTAATACCGCATTTTTATTTTCTGCAGTTTTACGTTGAATTTCAACCATTTTTTCTCTGACAACTTTTAAGGCGGATATTTTTGAAGCTGCTATAGATATAGCTTCTTCTCTAATTACATTTTCAACATTTTCTCCATCTAAAAATATTTTATTGTCATAGTAGGTAATATTGGTCGTTTTTAACATTTCTGTAATTTCAACTTCATTTATGTCGATATTTTGTATATATGCTTTATATGCAAGAGCCCTGTACATAGCCCCTGTATCGATGTACTCAAATCCAATTTCTTTGCTTAATAGTCTTGCAACAGTGCTTTTCCCCGCTCCTGATGGTCCGTCTATTGCGATTATCATATTGTTATCCTTTCATAGTTGTATATATGAATGAAGAAACCAGACGTCCCACATGTGGCTCCAACACCTTAACATTATAGTACATATTGTAAAATATAACAACAAATTTTTTTTATGGCACAGCTAACAAAAAAGAGATATCTTTTACTTAAGATATCCCTAAATGATTTCTTTGCAAGTACGGGGGGGACTTTGAAGGTTTGTCCCCCATCCTATAAGTTCTGATATATACTGTTATTGTCCCAGAGTTTTTCTAAAGCATTAAAGTATTCAACTATTTCCTCTTTCTCTCTCAAGCTTATATTTATTATCAAGTGATTTATCATTGCCATAGGTACTACTAAAGAGTCAACAAATGATACAATGTTGCTTTTTGCCAATAGTGACACATCTGCCAAAGCGTAGGCAGGTGATTCTTCAGTGTCGGTAATTGCAACTATTTTTGTATTGCGTCCCTTAACAAATCTTGCAGCATCAAGTGTTGTTCTGGAATACCTTGGGTAACTTATAATAATTAATAAATCATCTTCTTTAATTCTTATAATTTCTTCATATAAGGAATTAACACCGCTGTTATTTAGCACTTTAGCGTTATTCAAGATTACATCCAAATAAAACCCTAAATAATTTGACATAGTCGAAGATGTTCTAAGCCCTAATACAAATACTCTTTCAGCATCTAAAATGAGCTCAGTAGCTTTATCTAATGCTTCCATATCAAAATGTTCATATAAATAACGCAAGTTGTTCATTTCATTTTTTAAATTCTTTTTATGAAGCTTTAACTTGTCATTTACATCATCATTAAGACCTATTCTTTGAACTGTAGTTAATTTATTTTTAATTAAAACCTGTAAAGCTTTTTGCATTTCAGGAAATCCAGAATATCCCAAGGCTGATGCAAATCTGACTACGGTTGATTCACTTACTTCTACTGTTTCAGCAATCTTTGCAGCAGTCATAAATGCAGCTTTGTCATAGTGTTCAATAATAAATTGAGCTATTAGCTTTTGTCCTCTGCTGAATTTATGAAAGTTATTTTTAATAATGCTTATTAAATCATTCATGTTACCCTCTTGCTAATTTAATACCTTCTTCAAATGCATCCGTGTTTTTCTGAACTGTATGAGCTGGGACTCTTTCAGTTATGGAGCGTATCATAATATCCTTATCAATTATGCCTTCTCCCATCAATTCATAAATTGCACCTAATGAGATTATATTAGCTACCAATTGCGTTTCAAATTTCTCCTGTGCAGTTCTCAATATGGGAAGAGTATATACTTTAAATGTTTCGTCTCCCGATAGTTTAACACTTTCATCAACTATTAGTATACCATTTGTTTCCAAAGATGAATTGTATTTATCGTATGCTTTTTGAGTAAGAGAAAGAAGTATATTTGCCCTTGTTATTTTTGGGTAATTTATTTCATCATTGCTCAAAATTACTTCCGCTTTACTTGCACCGCCTCTTGCTTCAGGTCCATACGACTGAGTTTGTATAGCATTTAATCCTTGTTCAACTCCGGCATTCGCTAATATAATAGCTGCTAATATAACTCCCTGTCCACCTGAACCGCTAAGTCTTATCTCTAACTTTTTCATTTCATATCCCCCTATCCTTGAAGTTTATCAATAATAACTTGATAACTTTCTGTATATTCAGGCTGTGGATTGTTGTAAAATTCTCCAATTATAATTTTATTCTTGCCTTTTTCAGGATCTTTATCAACTACTTTTTTATCAACACAATTTTCCTTTAAAAAAGTATGCATTTTGAAAGCACTGCCCTTTTTGTTTCTTCTTCCGTAATATGTTGGACATAAGCTTAAACCTTCTATAAACGAAAATCCTTTGTTTTGTATTCCGTTTTCTATTAATTTTTGCATAAGAGGTGCATGGTAAGCAGTTCCTCTGCCTACATAGGTAGCTCCTGCTCCTTGAGCCAAGCTGCAAAGATTAAAAGATTTATCTATATTGCCATAAGGTGTAGTGGTTGCCAGATCTCCAAAAGGAGTAGTAGGTGAAAATTGTCCACCCGTCATTCCATAAATGTTATTGTTAAAAACTACTGCTGTTATATCAATATTTCTTCTTGAGGCATGTATGAGGTGATTACCTCCAATAGCCGAACTGTCGCCGTCTCCCATGATTACAATAACGTGAAGTTTGGGATTTGCAAATTTAATACCTGTTGCAAAAGCCAATGCTCGTCCATGAGTTGTATGCAGTGTATTGAAATCTAGATAGCCTGGAGCTCTTGATGAGCAGCCGATACCTGAAACTATTACTACTTCATCTTTATTAAGTCCTAATTTATCTACTGCCCTCACTATAGTATTTGTCAAAGTGCCATGTCCGCATCCTGGGCACCATATATGAGGAAGCTTGTTTGCTCTGTAATATTTTTTAGTTGTTTCGTTACAGTTCATTATTTATTACCTCCTATTGCTTTAACAATTTCTTCAGGAGTGATTAATTCACCATTTACTTTATTTATACTTTTAACTGTACAATTTTTGCATGCAATCCTTTCAACTTCAAGGACATACTGTCCTAAGTTCATTTCTGCAACATATATTTCTTTTGCGTTTAATGAAACTTTGTTTACTTGTTTTTCTAAGAAAGGCCAAATGGTTATGGGTCTGAATAAACCTGCCTTAATATTTTGTTTCCTAAGATCGTCTACGGCACTTTTAGCTGACCTTGATACTCCACCGTATGCGATTATAACAATCTCTGCATCTTCTAATTTATATTCTTCATAATATGAAAAATCATCTATATTTTTATCAACTTTATCAACTAGTCGTCTGACTAATTTTTCAGATATTTCATTGTTGTTTGTTGGAAAACCAGTTTCATCATGAGTAAGTCCAGATACATGGTATCTGTATCCTTCTCCGAATGGTGCCATTGGAGGTATCATGTCTTCATCAGGCCTGTAAGCAACATAATCCTCAGGCTTGCATGTTGGTTTTTTTCTGTCTATTATTTCTATTTCCGAAGCATCTTTAAAAGCCATTTTCTCCCTCATATGTCCTACGGTTTCATCCATAAGAAATATGACTGGAGTTCTGTATTTTTCTGCTAAGTTAAATGCTTTGACAGTATATTCAAATGTTTCTTGAACAGAGTTAGGAGTTAAGGCTATAGCCGGATGGTCTCCATGCGTTCCCCACTTTGCCTGCATTACTTCACCTTGGGCAGGAGATGTGGGAAGTCCTGTACTTGGTCCCCCTCTTTGCACATTTACAACAACACAAGGTATTTCAGTAATAGCTGCATATCCTATGTTTTCCTGCATTAAAGAGAAACCCGGGCCGCTTGTTGCAGTCATTGTTTTTTTACCTGCAAGCGAGCCTCCTATAATTGCAGCCATACTTGCAAGTTCATCTTCCATCTGTATGAATCTGCCTCCAAGCGCTGGCAGCTTTTCTGCAGATATTTCCGCTATTTCTGTTGATGGTGTTATGGGATAACCGGCAAAAAATCTCATACCGGCAGCTAATGCACCTTCAACGCAAGCTTCATTTCCTTGAACTAATTTGTATCCCTCTTTATTCATTTTTTACCTCCAATCCAAATAGCATTGTCCGGACATCTCAGTTCGCACTGTCCACAAAGAATACATTTGTCCCTGTTAGCTATGAAACATTTGTTGTCTTTAATTTCCAGTACTTTTGTTGGACAAAAACCGACGCATACACCACAACCTTTGCACCATGGTATATTTTGTAAAAGAATTCTTTCATCAGCCATATAGCTCCTCCATATAATTTCGTTATAATAATTATAACATATTCATGAATTTTTGCAAGAAATATATCAAATAATACTACATATTGCAAGATATATTTCATAATCTGCATATATTTGTCAGGCAAACGTTTATTATGACAAAATTTAGTTGTTTGAGTAAGTTTTATGCAAGAAAAGTACAAGTAGTATCAATTAAATTGACGAAGAGTTACCTCTTTAAATATTTTATTTCATCATCGGTTAAATATATCCATTGTCCTTCCATCAATCCGCCTAAATTTATATTACCAAAGGATATTCTTTTTAGTTTAATCACTCTGTGACCTATCTTCTCAAACATTTTTCTTACCTGTCTGTTTTTACCCTCATGAATACTTATTTGCACAGATGTATTCTTTTGGGAGCGATTTATCAATTTTACTTTGGCAGGAGCGGTTTTGTAACCGTCAATTAAAATACCGTTTTTTAATATGTTTATAGAATCCTCACTTATACTTCCTTTAATATCTGCCTCATAGGTTTTGAAGATGTGATATTTGGGATGCATTAATTTGTTGGCAAGGTCTCCATCATCAGTTAGTAACAGTAATCCGGAAGTATCGTAATCAAGTCTCCCTATGGGATAAATTCTTTCTTTAATATTAACTAAATCAAGAACAGTTTTGCGATTGAACTGGTCCTTGACAGTAGTAATATATCCCTCAGGCTTATACAATTTTATGTAGATATGTTCTTCTTTTTCCTGTATCCTTTTATTGTATACGGTAACGACATCCTTTTCAGGAGATATCTTACTTCCAAGCTCTTTTACAATTATTCCGTTAACTTTTACATTGCCTTGTAAAATTATTTCCTCAGCTTTACGTCTTGAAGCAATTCCGCAGCGAGCTATATACTTTTGCAGCCTTTCTTCTTTCATAATCTCATGACATCTCCCTTTATAGTAATCTCTTAATATTATATAATAAACATATAGATATGTAAATTAATAACCTGTCCATTATTACGAGAACGGGAATGGCGTTATAAAACCCGCGAGAGCGGGTTTATTTAGTAATCAGGCATCCTGTGTGAATCTTGGTTTTCCCCAAATATATGTTGTAGGTTCCGCATGTTTTAGTATCTGAATCATTTGACAAAAGCTCCGGTTCAATTAATGCTTCAAAACGGATTTGTTTTATTTCTTTATCCGTCAATACACATCTAAAGCTGTCTTCTATAAAGACAGGGCTTTTTTCAGAAGTATATTTTACAAACTGCTCTTTTTCAACTATGCTGTAGCATTTGTAATTTTCAAAAGCCCAATCGAAGATTTGATAACTGTCGTTAAACCAATTGTTGTCATTGAGAAGTACTGCTATAATTTCAGTACCATCCTTTTCTGCAGATGCTACTAAACATCTTCCTGCTGCTTTTGTATATCCTATTTTGATTCCAGTACCATATTTATACTGATAAACAACTTTATTTTTATTATAGAAAATATTGTTCATACTTTCAGCCTTATATTTTTCAGCAGTCGCAATTTCCCGGAATGTAGCATTCTTCATAGCATAGGCACTTATAAGCGCTAAGTCATATGCTGTTGAATAATGATTATCATGATGAAGACCGTTAGCATTTTCAAAATTTGTGTCTAAAGCGCCTAATTCTTCAGCTTTTTTATTCATCATTGATATAAAGCCTTCCGGATCATTTCTGCCGGCAAATTTAGATAAAGTTGCTGCTGCATCGTTTCCGGAGCGAAGCATGGTTCCATATAGCAAATCAATTATCGACACTGTTTGCTTAGGTCTTAAATAGATGCTGGAGCCCTCTATGCCTGAACATTCAGGTGGCACCTCTATTTTTTGGTTTAAATCTTCGATGGTTTCAATTGCAAGAATTGCTGTCATTATTTTAGTTGTGCTTGCAATGGGCAGTTTTATGTTTGCATTATGGGATTTAAGAATTCTTCCCGACTGTGCATCTATCACTATGTACGCTTGTGCTGTAACACCGGGCATAGCTCCAATTTGCGTAAATTGGCAAGAAAAAATAAATATGACTATCAACAAAGCGATTATTCTTTTAAATATCACTATCCTTTTTCTCCCTTACTTCTTTTATGAATGACATAATGTTCATAATGGATGATGTAATATCTCCTGCGGTTGTTTCATTGTTAATATTTATAGTCCTTACATCATTATCCGGTGTTTCATAAATAAGAATTTGTGGGTTTAATTGAAGATTGACATAAGCTGCTCCTGCAAAGGGTTTTAAATCAACTGTACGAAATTTTTTGTCTATATCGCTGCCTCCTATTATGAAATTCATATTAAGCTTGGATATTGCTAAATAATTGGTATTGTCATATAATATTTTACTGCTTATGAGCTTTTCATTTCCCGTCAAATTATTAATATTGTCCAAGGTTGTTTTAATTATACTTTCTATGTCCTTACTCATCTTATCCCCTTTCTTTTTGGAAATCAATATAACGAGGCATACATTCACAATCGGTATCCCATGCCTCGTTGAAACTATGCTTATTGCATAGCAATTTCTTTCGATGTTTTAATTATGCCCCAAAAAAAAAGAATTATAACAAAAAAGTATCCTTACACCCCCTAGGCATAAAGATACTTATTGAACAATTATCCGTTTAGCAGTGAGCTTTTAAGCATTCTGTTTACTACCACAAATTCAACTGCAAAGGATTGTTTTTCCAATATACATTCAGGATAGAGAAAAATATCTTTCACATAAAATATATTAAATACTTTTTTTATATGCTTAAAATATTTTAAATATTTGTTTGTCTTTTGTTTTAATTCCGGATATTTATATCTGTCAATAATTTTTTTTGTATCAAAATAATTAATTCTTTTTTCATACTCATGTTTCTTTCTAAAAACTATTACATAAAAATAAATATGTAAAAAATAAAAAGTAATATTTATTTTAATTAAACACTTGATATTTAAATATAAAAATATAAGTCCCCCCACAAGAACTATCAATATTCCCATAAATAAGTCTCCTTAAGATGACAGCTCCCCCGTCTCCTTGTCATCATGAATGTCTCCGATATTTGGTAATTCATCAATGGAACTTAAGCCGAAATGTCTTAGAAATTCATCTGTTGTGGCAAAAATTACGGGTCTGCCGGGCTTATCAAGTCTTCCCACTTCTTTTATCAGTCCCTTATCAATAAGCCCTTTTACTACCTGAGAGCACTTGACTCCTCTTATTCTTTCAATTTCAACCTTTGTAACAGGTTGCTTGTATGCAATTATGGACAATGTTTCCATTGCTGCGGTAGACAAACTTTTATTTACCGTAGTTTCCAAGAGACTCTGAATATATTCATAATTTTCTTTTTTGGTAGTCAGCTGATACGTATCACCAAATTTTTGAATATTAAGACCTCTGTCTTCATCGACATTGAATTCACTCATCATTTCATCTAAAACTAATGTGATGCTGTGAACAGGCATATCTAAAATTTTTGATATTTCATTTATGCTTAAGGGCTCTCCCCAAGCAAACATCAAGCTTTCCAAAACACTTTTTATATTCATTTTCTCTCCTATTTTGCAATTATTATATCTCCATACATATTATCCTGGTATATTTTCATTCCTTTATTGTTTGAAAGTTCCAATATGGCTAAAAATAATGTTACAATATATTCTTTTGATATGCTTTCTTTTTCTTGGAAAGTATTGAATAATGAAACCTTCCCTAATTTCTTTATTTTCTTTACAATGTCCTCCATACATGTCTTGACACTATAACTTTCTCTGTATAATTTAAACTTTTCTTCCGGCTCAATTTTAAAATTTTGTTTTTTAATCAAAGATAAATATACATTGTACAGTTCATAAACATTTATTTCATTTAAAAAAAGCTGTTCCGTCTTGGTATCTGAGGTTAAAGCCATTTCCTCTCTGGGTTTGGAAATGTAGAAACTGCTCTCGTCTTCATATTTTTTCAATTCTTCCGAAACATCTCTAAACATTTTGTATTCCAATAGTTTAGTTATTAATTCCTGCCTCGGGTCTTCATCTTTTTCCTTCTGAGGCAAAAGCATTTGAGATTTTATTTCAATTAAGGTTGCTGCCATAAATATAAATTCGCTTGCAACATTCATATTGAATTGCATCATTTCTTCAAGGTATTCTAAATATTGATCCGTTATTTCTGAAATTGGTATATCATAAATATCAATTTCTTTTTTCTCAATAAGATGAAACAACAAATCAAAAGGTCCTTGAAAAACGTTTATATTTACAGAATAATTCATTTTCAGCCATCCTTTATCTTATTGTAGTTTTTAAGTAATTGTTTATAAAAAATTTAAATAAATTTTCCTTTTCAATATTTGTTTCCGGATACAATTCAAATTCGCCTAAAATCTTACCATCCTTGGATAAAATGGCTGTTCCTATTTTTGTATCCATGGTTAAAGGAGCTTTAAGATTTTCATCTATTACATATTCTAAATTAAAATCTTCAACCTTGCAATTACTTTCTGTAAAATAGTTGATATTTTCCTTTGAAACTATGTTAATTGTCTCTTCTTTTCCACAATAAACAGGTGTTGTTGTAATTACATCTCCTGTTTTATGGAAAATAATATTCTTATAATTGGCAAATCCTTCATTCAATAATTTTGTAACTTCATTAAAACGAATTTTTGTGTTATCACATCCAAGGACTACGGCAATTAATGTAGTGTCATTTCTTTTTGCAGCTGCCGATAAGCAATATTTTGCCTCAGTTGTATAACCTGTCTTGCCCGCCAGTAAGCCGTCATAATTATTTATCAGCCTGTTTGTGTTTACCAATACTTGCTCAGAATCCTTTTCTTTGCCTACATATACTGAATCCATCCAGGTAAGCATATATTCATCCATAAAATTATACTTCAACAGCTCCCGTGTCATTATAGCTATGTCATTTGCCGTTGTCAGATGTTCCGGGTCAGGAAGACCTGTAACATTAAGAAATATGGTATCATTCATACCTAATTCCTTGGCTCTTTCGTTCATTGCCTTAACACAGCTTTCTACGGAGCCGTACATAAATTCAGCCATAGCAACGGATGCATCGTTGGCTGAGCGCATGGATATAGCTTTAAGCATGTTCTCTACAGTTTGAACTTCATATGCTTCAAGATATATCTGGCTTCCTCCCATACCCGCCGCATTTTCCGATATAGTCATTTCCTGGTCTAATGTCATTTGACCATCATCCATTCTTTCGGAAATCAAAACCATAAGCATTATTTTAGTAATACTTGCAGGCTGCATTTTATCATTAGCATTTTTTTCAAACAAAATTTTTCCGTCATCTGCATTAATTAATATGGCAGAACGGGATTGCATGTCCTCAGGTTCAATTCCATATGCGGGAACAACCATTATATTTAAGATAATAAATATAAAAAATATGGTTAAAATTTTCTTCATAAAACTACCTCCTTTTTATGTAGAATAACCATATTTTGTTGATTCATACATTAAATTGGCTGTCGAAAAAGCTGTTATTTAGTCTATTTCCCGGTTTTTAATTATTTGGCTTTTCACACTTATCCCTTTAATGTCGTTTTCAATATCAAAAATATCCAATACAGTCTTGCCTATGGATGCAAAAGTGTCAAGTATTCCTAAATTGTTGTTTTCCTTAATATTTTTTCCATAGAATATTAGAGGAATATATTCTCTTGAATGATCCGTACTGGAAGTTGTAGGGTCACAACCATGGTCTGCTGTAATAATCAAAACATCGTCTTCTTTCAGATTAGCTATTATTTCCGGAAGCTTTCGGTCGAAATCCATAAGGGCTTCAGCATATCCCTGAACATTGTTTCTATGACCGTAAATCATGTCAAAATCTACAAGATTTGTGAATATCAAACCTTCGAAATTTTCTTTTAAAACTTGAATTAATGCTTCGATTCCTTCTTCATTATTTTTAGTATGATTAGAATCTGAAATACCTTTATTAACAAATATATCTTCTATTTTTCCAATTGCATAAACTTCTCTGCCGCTGTTTTTTACAAAATCAAGCATAGTATCGTTGTAAGGCTTTAACGAGAAATCTCTTCTATTGCCTGTTCTTATGAAATTACCTTCTTCACCGATAAAAGGTCTTGCAATAACTCTACCTACTCCATGCTCACCTTGAAGCATCATTCTTGCATTTCTGCAAATATTATAGAGTTCTTCTAAGGTAACCACTTCTTCATGAGCAGCTATTTGAAATACGCTGTCAGCAGATGTATAAACTATTATATTCCCCGTTTCCACATGCTCCTTACCTAATTCCTTGATTATTTCAGTGCCTGAAGCAGCATAATTTCCTATAACTTTTCTATCGATTTTTTTTTCGAATTCTGAAATCAGCTCCTCGGGAAATCCATCAGGATATGTAGGGAATGGTTTATCTAAAATCAGTCCACTGATTTCCCAGTGTCCGGTTGTGGTATCCTTACCCTTTGACTTTTGATTGCATTTTGCCACAGAACCTAAAAAAGAGTCTGAGCTTTTTAAATCTTCAAATCCATCAATATTTAAAATACCTAAATTTTCTAAGTTCGGCAATGAAAAATTTTGTGCATGCTTGTATATATTTTTTAGTGTATTGCTGCCTTCATCGCCATAATCGGCAGCATCGGGAAGCTCGCCTGCTCCCACGCTGTCTAATACTATCAATACTGCTCTTTTTATCATTTGGTCTCCTTTATTCGTATATATCTTGAGAATTTTCTCTGTGATTGTCATCTTTCGCTTTGCTCAATATAGCATCAACCTCGTGGGAATGTCTTTTTAAACACTTCCAGTGATTTGAATTCTACATTATTTATATAGTTTTGAGCAGCCCCTAAGCTGCTGAGTCCCATTAACTCCTGTAAAGTTCCAAGGTCAGCACCGTGAGACAACATATGTACTGCAAATGAATTTCTTAAAGTCTGAGGGGATAATTCCTTTTTTAAATTCATTTTTTTCTTATAAGATTTCAGAATTTTCCATATTCCCTGCCTTGATATGGGCTCACCGGAAATATTTATAAATAAGAATTCATTGTCTTCAGTAGATTTAATACTCCTAAAATTGGTTAGATAGCTTTCAATTGCACTTTTTGCATATTTGCTCAAAGGAATTATTCTTTCTTTATCTCCTTCAATATAAATCATTCCGGCGTTTAAATTTATTTGAGCAACTTTTATGCTTATCAGTTCGGAAACCTTTATTCCGGAAGAATACATCAATTCCAACAATGCCAAGTCTCTGATTCCTTTAAAAGTATTTTTATCAGGCAAAAGCATAAGCTGAGCAACTTCTTCTTCAGCAAGAATGGAAGGTTTCTTTTTTATTTGTTTTGGGCTATGGATGCTGACAGCAGGGTTGTCCTTAATCAGCTTTTCATTCTTCAAGAAATTAAAAAAGTTCTTTAATGCAGAAATAGTCCTTGATATGGTTGATGAACTTTTGCCGTTTTTCTGCAGAGCTACAAGATATGTTAAAATATGTGCCTTCTTTGTTTCATTTAGCTCAAGGTCATAGTCTTCATGAAGGTAATTCCTAAAATTTTCAACATCATAAATATAGGATTTAATAGTATTTTTGCTTAAGTTTCTTTCACCCAAATATTTTTCATAAATTGCAATTTTCATTATCTCACCATCAATCTGCTTAATACTAACACATAAAAGCTGTAAACAAAAGAATAAGCTGTTACAATCAGTAAATAAAATACAGAAACTTTAATATATCCTGCTATAATTATATCAAATTTACGCGAAATAGTCTCGATATTTTTTGCTTTTTTTGTATATTTTGATATTGAACTCGAAATAAATGTAAAATAAAGTAAAATAGGAAAGAATATAAAATAATCCGTAAAGGTAAGCATAAAGTATTTAAATTCCATACCTACTGTCCTGATTATATAGATTACGGACAAACCATAATATACAGAAATAAAACCGAATAAAATCATTGTTAAATTTCCTTGTCCTAAATAGGTTAAAACGATGACTGCTAAAAAATAAATAATGTTTCTTTTAAGTGAGTTCCAAAAAATTTGTATAAAAGTCATTTTGCTTATACTTTCATAGTTAATTTCCCCCATTGTTCCTTTTCCTGTTAATGAGTAAATTAATGCTGATAAAATCAGAGCAACTATAAGAATTAATATTAATGTTAAAAACTTTTTGTTTTCAGATTTCACCAGCCTCTTTAGTGTATTATTCATAAAAACCTCCCATGTACTGTCTGTATCCCTCATATGGGACAGAGGATACATATGCTGTCCCACAAAAAAACCTCTTGTTAAGCTTTGTATAATATATGCTTGTACAAGAGGTTTAATTCTTTTTATGTATTCTATTTTAAGAATATAGCCAATGGAGAAGTCCAATTATTGTTTTGCTGTCAGTTATTCTACCGCTTTCAAGCATCTTTTTTGCTTCTTCGGCATTTACTTCTATTGTTTCTATACATTCATCCTCATCGAAATTAGTACCTTCAAATATCAGCTCCGAAGCTTTGAACAAATATACCTTTTCATTGGAAAACCCGGGTGAAGTATAAAATTCGTATATTAAATTAATTTTATCTGCTTTATATCCGGTTTCTTCTTTTAATTCACGCAATGCGCCTTCTTGAGGCTCCTCTGCAATATTTAGAATCCCTGCAGGCAGCTCTAAAATAAACTCCTCAACAGCTTTTCTGTATTGTTTCACCAAAATTATCTTATCATTATTAACTGCTAAAATACATGCAGCATCTTTATGATCTACAATTTCTCTCTTTGCATATTTTTGGTTTTGCAGTTCAACCGTATCTACTCTTAAATTAACTATTTTGCCTTCAAATATTTTTTCGCTTTTTACCGTAATTTCCGTATTCAATATTGCCTCCTATAATTAAACCATTGCAATTAATGAGCAATTTTTAATAGTTGGACTTATTCTAATAACAATATATGTTTTTGTCAAGTCAATTTAAACAGTCGCAGCAATCGAATTGATTATTGCTATGAAACTCTTTGCTCAAGGCGAAGTTTATCTGCTATCATTGCTACAAATTCTGAATTGGTAGGTTTGCCTTTATTATTATGTATGGTATATCCAAATATATTGTTAATAGTTTCAATTTTTCCACGAGTCCATGCAACCTCTATTGCATGACGTATGGCTCTTTCAACTCTGCTTGGGGTAGCCGAATATTTTGCTGCTATCATGGGATAAAGTTCCTTTGTAATTGCTCCCAACAACTCAACGTTGTTTACTACATCTATTATAGACGTACGCAAATATTGATAGCCTTTAATATGAGCTGGTACGCCTACTTCGTGCAAAATTTCGGTTATTCTAACTTCTAAGCTCAGTTCTGTGTTCATTTTATCTTTATAAACGATTTCCTTATTTTTATTTTGTACCTTAGAAGTTTCTAATTCTGATATTTGAAGTAATCTGTCGGCAAATGATTCAAAATTAAAAGGTTTCACAATATAATAATCTACTCCCATGTTAATAGCCCTCTGAGTAACCTTGTCATGACCTACAGCAGATAAGACTATTACTTTGGGAAACTTGGTTAATTCTTTTTTGTGAAGTCTTTCTAATACACCTAGCCCGTCAAGCTGAGGCATTATTATGTCCAATATCAAAATGTCCGGCTCATGTTTTTCGACAGATTCCAATGCTTTCAGTCCATCCTCTGCCATATCTACAACATCAAAAATTTTTTTACTTAGTAAGAAGTCTTTTAGAATTAGCCTAAATTCTTTATTGTCATCAGCAATTACAACTTTCACTTTTTTTTGCATAGTAAATCCCCCAATCATAATATTCTTTTACTAATATAATACGCAAAAGAATCAAAAAACCCTTTTTTTTTATAAAAAAATTTTAATTTAATTCTAATATTGTAAAATAATAGTATATATGTCTATTATATACTACTTTACCCAGATTATACTAAAATTTTGTCGATAAATAAAAATAAGTTGAATTGTTTATAATTTTATTTTAAAAATGTATTAAACTTTAATTATTCATATATATTTTTTCAAAAACCCATTCAATATATATTCCATATCCCTTTGTAGGATCATTCATGAATACATGTGTTACAGCCCCGACAATTTTATTGTTTTGTATTATGGGACTTCCGCTCATACCTTGAATAATCCCGTTAGTCATTTCTAAAAGCTCTTTATCTGTAATTCTTATAACAAAACTTTTTTCATCAGGTTTATTTTGATAAAATATCTTTGATATATCTATAGAGTATTTTTTTATTTCATTATTTACACATGAAATTATATATGCAGGTCCTAATTTAATCTCTTCTTTCTTGCCAATTTCCATTAAATCACTGCTGAAATATCCCATGCTATCTTTATTAATTTTCCCATAAATTCCAAAGTTTGTATTATCTAAAACTGTTCCTAAACTTTCCTCATCTTTTAAAATATAACCCAAAATTTCTCCCGGCTCACCTTTTTTACCAAGCTTAATGCTTGTAATATTGGCTTTTGAAATAGTGCCGGATTCAATATCTATTAAATTACCTGTTTCCGAATCTGAAATACCGTGACCTATGGCACTATATGTTCCTGTTTCAGGGTCTACAAAGGTAACTGTTCCGATTCCTGCTATATCATCTCTTGCCCAAAATCCAAATTTGATTTCATCACTGCCGTATCTTTGAACGGGAGTTATGGTGAAATTGTAAATTTCTCCTGCCCTTTCAATTTTAAATATATATATTTTAATTCCCATTGTTTCAGTATAATTTATTATTTCATCGGTGCTTCCCATATACAAGGAGTCTATTTCCAATATTTTATCACCTATTTGAATTCCCGAGATTTTTGCAGGAGATGTTGATATATTTTCATTATTGATTATATCAGCCAATCCTACGACCAATACTCCCTCGGTTTTTAGCTCTACACCAATGGTTTGGCCCCCGGGCATAATATACCTTCCATCCGTATCTACGACTTGATCGCCTTTTGCAAATTTATATGGATTTGTTTTTAAATTAAAACCAAAAAAAACGGCAGTCATTAATACCGCAATAAAAAAAATAAAGAATAAAACTCTTTTAGCGAAATTTCTCATTATGCTCTCCTAATAGTTTTATCCTTAAGTTTTCCATTTGAAACTTGTTCTATTCAGTTATTTTACTGTTAAATTCTATCAGTTCCTTAGCATTATTTAGAGATTTGTCAGTTATTTTCATACCGCTCAATAATCTGGCAATTTCATTAATTTTGTTTTCTTTGTCTAACTTTTTAACAGTACTTATTGTATTATTGTCAACAACTTTTTTTTCAATCAAAAAATGATTTCTGGAAATCGATGCAATTTGCGGAGAATGCGTGACACATATAACTTGATTTTTAGCTGCAATATAATTCATTTTCACACCGGACATCTGTGCAGTCTTGCCGCTTATTCCTATGTCTATTTCATCAAACACCATTGTTTGACCAACATCGCTTTTTATTTTTTTAAAAGCCAGCATAATTCTTGAAGCTTCTCCTCCGGAAACTATTTTTTGAACAGAATTCAAATCGCTTCCAACATTAGTTGAAATTAAAAATTCAACATTGTCAACACCGTCTACAGATATATTCTTTTTTTCTATTTTGACTTTGAACACAATATTTTTCATATTTAGCTCGCTTAATTCGATTAAAATCTGCTTTTCAAGGTATTCTGCCGCGATTTTTCTTTTCTTTGATATAATTCCTGTTTTTTCTATCATTAATTTATATATTTCATTTTTTTCTGTATTTAAAGAATTTAATTTTGAATCAGCTTCAAGTAGTAAGCTTAATTCTTCTTGAGATGTTTTTCTGTATTCATTTATTCTTTCAATTGAAAAACCGTATTTTCTTTTTAATCGATTAATGAGAGACATTCTGTTTTCAATATTGTTAAGCTCTTTTTCATCAAGAGCCAAATTATCTGAATAGTCTCTTAAATCATAGCTTAATAGTTTTAATTCCTCTAACTGGATGTCAATCCTTGACAGAAATTCTTCAAGTTTTTCGTCATAACCTTGGATTTTGTTAATAATGCTGTATACACTGTTTATATTGTCGCTGTTAAGAATATGTATTGATTCATACAAAGATTTTTTGATTTCCTGTACGTTTGAAAGCTTCTTAATTTTTTTCAGCAGCTCTTCTTCTTCAAACTCTCTTAGTTCTGCCATATCAATTTCATTAATTTCATATTGTAACTGCTCAATTTTTTTATCTTTATTCAAGAGCTTTTCATTGAGTGTATATATTTCATTTTGAATTCGGTTATAATTCGCAAAAAGCTTATCATAAGACTGAAATATCGGTGATAACTCTTTTTGTATCAGACTGTCAAGCATTTTAATATGATTTTCTTTTTTAAACAAACTTTCATGACCGAATTGACCGTAAATGTCAATTAAAAAACTGCCTATTGCTTTAATTATGTTAAGAGGAACAGTTCTTCCATTAACCTTGTTTATACTTTTGCCGTTTTGCAATAGCTCCCTTGATATTATTAAAAAGTCATCCTTATCGTTTTCTACGTTCAGGTTTTTTAACGTCTCATAAAGGTCGTCATTTTGTCCTATGTCAAAAATTCCTTCTATTAATGCCGAATTTTTGCCTTTTCTTATTAGCTCCTTTGAAGCTCTTTCTCCCAAAATAAGCTCAATTGCATTAATTAATACAGATTTTCCCGACCCTGTTTCCCCCGTAAAAACATTAAAACCGGAGTCAAAACTAACAGATACACTTTCAAATACTGCAAAATTGCTTATATTTAAACTAAGCAGCATATTATCACCATTATCTTATATTCTTTTTAAATTCCTGTAATACATTTTCTACTTGCTCCATTTTTCTGACAGCTACAAAAACATTGTCGTCTCCTGCCAATGTTCCTACAATTTCATCAATTCCCATATAATCAATGGCTGATGCACATATCTGAGCAGCTCCGGGAATAGTTTTTAGTATTATAATATTCATTGCATTGTCTATTGAAACTACGGAATTTTCGAATATTTTATTCAATCTGTCCGTTATTCCTTCCTGGCTTTGACTTATAGTAGCATACTTGTACTTGCCACTTTTAGCCATTACCTTTACAAGTCTAAGCTCTTTAATATCTCTTGAAATTGTAGCTTGTGTTACATCAATACCCATATTCTTTAGGGATTCAGCTAATTCCTCCTGAGTTTCAACTTCACTCTTAGAAATCAACTCAAGAATTTTTGTTTGTCTTGTATACTTTTTCATTTGCCACCTCTTAGTTTTTTATAATATTTCAAAGGCTTTATTAATTAAGTCTTTGAAATTAAATTCATTTGTTCTTCCTGTAATTTTTAAGTGTGCAAGATATTCTATGTTTCCTGCCGCTCCTTTTATAGGAGAGTAATCAATATTTATTAAATTCAATTTGTTTATTTTACAATAATTACTTAGATTGTTAAGAACCTCCAAATGAACTTTCCTATCCTTAACTATGCCCTTTTTTCCTATATTTTCTTTCCCTGCTTCAAATTGTGGTTTTACCAATGCGACAATATCTGTATCATTTTGACTTATTTCGACAATTTTAGGTAAAATATGTTTTAGCGAAATAAATGAAACATCAACTGATATAATGTCTATAACATCAGTAAATATAGATGTATCAATGTACCTAAAATTTGTTTTTTCTAAATTGATAACTCTAATATCATTCCTTAAAGAATCATGAAGCTGACCATTGCCAACATCAACTGCATATACTTTTTTTACTCCATGTTTTAACAGATAATCTGTAAATCCGCCGGTTGAAGCTCCGATATCTACAGCAATTTTATTTTCGATATTTATGTCAAATACATTCATTGCTTTTTCAATTTTTACATAACCCCTGCTTACATTAAGCTGGCCTGTAATTTTAATTTTAACATCATCATTTACTGTATATGATGATTTTGTTATTAATTTATCATCCACAAATACACAATTGCTTAGAATAAGCTCTTTTGCTTTTTCGCGGCTGCTTGCATATCCTTTGTCATGCAAATATACGTCAAGCCTGTAATCTTCCATTTCTATGCCTTACCTAATACATAATTATTCTTTTATAAAAATAAATATTTGGATATTCAATAAAATTATAGCATAAGCATTTATTTATATCAATTAATATTTTTAATAAATATAAATATTAGGGCATCAAAGAAAAACAGGGTTAGGGCATCTCATCAATAATTTTGATTTTTTTTTGAGTGTCGTCCAATTTTTTCATGCAAAAAGAATAGGCCTTCATTCCCTTTTCATAATTACTAAGAAGTTCGTCAATTGTAATATCATTTTTGTTTTCAAACTTCTGAACAATATTTTTCAATTCTTCCAAAGCACTTTCAAAGCTTTCGTACTCCATTTTACACCTCTTTTATATCAATTGTTTCTGCTTCTATTTTAAAATCTGCAAATCTTATATGCAAAATATCTTTTAACTCTACCTGCTCTTTATACTTAATAATATTCCCTGCATTATCTGATACCAATGTAAATCCTTTTTTTAGCTGTTTGTTGTAATCGAATGAATTTAATTTTTCGCTCATTATTTTAAGATTAAAATAATACTCATTGATAATTTTAGTCGTTTCGTTCTTTAGTAGGTTTTGATAAATATCCAACTGGTTTTTTGTTTTATAAATATCCTCCAATGGTAAGCTGCTTCTTAATAAATATTTAATTGACATAAGCTCTGCCTTTTTTAAAGATATGGCATTATTTGTTCCTGAGCTTAAGGCAAATAAAAGATTATTGAGCTTCTCTTCAACATCTTTGTAGCCTCTTATAATTCTTTCAGCTGCAGCTGTTGGAGTATGACAGTATACATCAGCCACATAATCTGTTAATGTTCTGTCCGTTTCGTGTCCGATTCCCGTAACAACTATAACCTTTGATTTATAAACTTCCATGGCTAAGTCAATATCATTAAAAACATTTAAATCTTCAAAACTACCTCCGCCTCTTGAAATAAGAATTACATCAGTTTCCACATTGTTAAAATACTTAAACCCTTCTATTATGCTTTCTTTAGCTTTTTCACCTTGTACCAATGTATTGTAGACAGTTATATCTATATCGGCTTTTACACTTTCAAAGGTTTTTAATATATCTTTGACGGCTGCTCCTGTTTTTGAGGTTATTAT
Source organism: Tissierellia bacterium (assembly GCA_028700795.1). Taxonomy (GTDB): domain Bacteria; phylum Bacillota; class Clostridia; order Tissierellales; family Sedimentibacteraceae; genus Sedimentibacter. The sequence goes on from JAQVRY010000002.1 coordinate 36,491, forward strand.
GCCTATTTTTTGCGGGAATAAAGGAAGCTCTCTCTTGCGGTCAAATAATCCCTGTGAGCTTAATTTTTCCTTTAATAACTCCAAATCAAGAAGAATTTTACCTAATCCTGTCCTTTCAATATTTCGAACAATAAGCTGGTAGTTACCCTTTGCTTCATAAACCGATAACTCCCCTTCTGCTATTATTTTGTCTCCATTTTTTGAAATTGAGTCAGCAAAAAAAGCAACACAATTTATACATGAGCTTTCATCGCATAATGAAAAGTATGTATAACCTGTCTTGCTCATTCTAATGTTTGTAATTTCACCTTCTACTCTCAAATTATTGAGCATTGAATTGCTCATTAAGTACTTCTTTATATATTGGTTAAGAACTGAAACTTTAATAGGTTTTAATTTCATTGTACCACCTGTCAATAATAGGGAGAAAAGCAAGACCTACAGCATTATCGGAAGAATTATTTACAGCCGGGAATAATATTTCATATCCTTTAATACTTTTCATAATATAATTTCTTATATAGCTGTTGGATGCAACTCCTCCTGAAATAATTAAGGTTTTGTGCTGAAGATGTGATAAACTGTGTATTACTTGTACTATATATTCGGCAATATAATCAAAAAGCGAAGTTATAATTTCTTCTTTCGTATATTTATTTAGTAAATTACCGAAGTAATTTTCCATTCCGGATAAATTTATATATGAACCTTTAATTATTCTAGGTGTGGTGAGTTTTCCTACATTCTTCCCCTTTATGTATTCCTCCATATATTTGCCGCAAGGAAACGGAAAATCCATCATAATGCCTAGCCTGTCTATAAGCTGCCCAAATGTAATATCCTTTGTCTGCCCTACAATTTTTGTTTCAAAGCCTTTTATACTTTTTTTGGCGGATACAAATTCTGTGGTTCCTCCGGATATATGGACTGCAAGAAATTCATCGACACTTTTGTAATTATCAATTAATGAAGATGATATATGATTTTCTTGATGAGAATATTCAAAAAACTCGCAATTTAAGGTATGAGAAATAACCTTTCCGAAATTTCTGCCTACAATAAATACGGGCATGTAGGAGTCTTCCTCATTGCGAGGTCTTGAACTGACTGATACTGTATTAATCTTTGAAATGTCATGTGTAATCTTTGCGTAAAGCTCCGGCAGGTTTTTTAAATGCTGAAATACTGCCTCTTGCTGCCTTAACCCTTTTTGTCCCTGTTTTACTTCAAGTATCTTTCTTTCATCTGCAAGAATTTCATTGTTCTCTTCATTAATTAATGCAATGGATGTTGTATAAGCACTTGTATCAATTCCAAGTATGTATGTCATTTTTTTATACACCTTACTACAGTGCCAAGAATTCCATTAATGAATTTATGAGAATCTTCATTTGAATATTTCTTGCTTATTTCCACTGCTTCATTAATTGATACACTTTCAGGTATTGTTTCATTAAATAATATTTCAGAAAGAGCTATACGCAAAACTGCAAGGTCAACCTTTGCAATACGGGAGATCTTCCAGTCCCTTGAATTATCGGTAATATGTTTGTCTATTTCTTCCATATTATCAATCATATCAAATATTGTTTTATTTAAATAATCAACATCTACGTCTTCAAGCTCAAAATGCTCTAAATACTCTGTCAAATTATTTCTGTTAAATTCTTTGTTTACATCCATACTGTATGCAATCTTTACAGCTTCTTCTCTTGTTTCTTTTCGTTTCATGTTAACTCCTGATACTCAAATGAGTTTGACCTACCGGCCATTTTTTCATAAAGGGGGTAGGTCATATATGCTTATTCTAATGATATGTCGGAAGCTTCCTTGTCCTTTTCTACTTTTTCCTGTATTTTTTCCTGAACAATATTAAGTACATGGACATTAACAGCTGCCACCTGCAAGTCTGTCATAGTTTCAATTTCTTTCTTTATTGCTAGTTGAACTTCTCTTGCTACTTCGTTTATTTTATAGCCATATTCAACATTGATAAAAATGTCCAATACTACTGTTTCTTCAGTAACCTCAACTTTTATACCTTTTGAATAATTGTTTTTTGAAAATAGGTTGGTAATTCCGTCGGTTACGCCTGTACGAGCAGTATTAACACCTTTAACTTGGCTTGCTGCAATTCCTGCAATAATTATTACAACATCATCGGATATTTTTACCTGACCAAATTCAAATTTTTCATTGTCCATAGAGCACCTCCTAAAATAATTATAGCAGATATTGTAATTTATTACAAATCAATATTATCAAATTTTACTATTTTTATTTGAGAAGGTGTGTAATTTGTTTCAGAAACAACTACATCCAAAATTATTGTGGCATCTGCCTGTTCCACGGTATCATTTGTAACAACTTTAACCATGCTTTCATCTACAATGGCAATTGATTCATTATACCCCTTTGATTGAAGCATAAGCTCGATTCCCTGTTCTGCTTCAATAAATGAATTCTTTTTCAATAAAAGCTGCTCAAATTGGTCCTTTGTGTTATCGGATATCAAAGCTGAGCTTAAACTTCCTTCAAGATAGTCCAACACATCTATGTTGCCTTTTTCTTTATTCAGCTTGAAGTTAGCAAAGTTAACATTTAAAACACCAAGGACACCTTCCGATGAAGCTTCTTCAACTGACGATAAATCGGTAATATCGCCTAAAATTTCATAGTCTGTTTCCTCCGGCAATATTTCGGCAAAATCAACTTCATTTACTCCGCCCTCAATTATTTCTGCAATGTCACCTTCCAAATCTGCCGGCTCCATCTGGCCTGTTTCAAGATCATCAAATGCATTATCCGGCGTCAAGCTCATATTTATATACCCAATAATAAATATTATTGCCAGAGATGCTAAAAATACTAATGTTTCTTTTCTCATTATCATAATTACCCCCTTAGTTAATAACTATTATTTCAATATCATTTAATTTGATATCCAATAAAGTTTTTACAGAATTCATAAGAATACTGTAAATATCTTTATTACCATTGTAATTTACTACTACAAGCACACCGGATATTTCAGGATATTGGTAATACCGCTCAACTACTGAACTATCCCTTCCTAATATTACTTTATTTTGTTTTGTCTCTCTGTTCACCTCTCTTCTAGTACCGTCACTCATAGATTCAATATTCGTTTCATTGCTTATGCTTTCATCATAAACAGGTTCCAGTACAGGAGTTTTCTTAGTGTAAATCATTACATCCACACTATTAATATCGTCTACTTTTCCGAGTATTTCCTCCATTCTTTTTTCTAATGCATATACATAGCTTTCTGTTTTCACTTCACTATCTTGATAACTTACAGGGTCTTGTGCTGAGAATTGTGAAAAGTCAAGTTTCAATATTAAAGATATTATCACCAGCAATATGAAAACATTGACTGCATAGCTTAATTTTTTGTTTTCCTTTAGCATTTTTAAAAAATTATTCATATGCTCCTCCGTTTATATCTATGTTATCTGAGTTTAGTTGAAAAATTTCAGCTATATTTGATTTCAATTTATCGAGCTCATCATTTCCAATCATCTTTCTTAGGTAGACTATGGCTGATATTTGCATGTCCTCGGTAAATCTTAAGGTAATATTTGAAACCACTTCCTCTTGGAAATTTTCTTCATTAATTGCTTCAATAATTTCAGGAGAAATGCTTTTCACGTTTACTTCTCTCTGAAATACAGGGACATCGGTTGTTATCGGCAATTTTACATTCATGCTCCCACTAAGAAATATATTATCCAAAATGAAAATAATGATTAAAAGTTTAATAGATATTCTGCAGAATTTCTGTGTCTTACCCTCCGGAAAAATTATCATTATTAAATTAAAAATCAATATTAATATTAATGTGTTCACAATCGTTGTTTTCATAGTTATCCTAATATGTTATTCATATAATTTATTATTATCGAGTAGTAAACAGTGACAATTACTATTGGAGTAATAAGGCATATAAGGTAAATATAGAATATATCCGCCATTTCATAAATTAAATTGGATATATTTTCGTTAAAAGGTTCCGTCAGTACCCCTAATACCTTGTATACAATAAGTGCTATACTAATCTTTATTATTGAGCCGCCAAATGATGACACAATGAAAATTATTACTACAATTCCAAGTACATCCTTTATCATCAATAAACTTTTCAAAAATACACCGAAGAAAGATGTTACAGCATTTCCCACAACAGGCAATGATGCTGGTGACATTGCCTTTATTGAGCTTATAAAAATATTATCTGTTTTATATAATATATATCCTTGTACAGAAAAATTTATGA
>JAQVRY010000003.1:0-11243 GCA_028700795.1 Tissierellia bacterium
TTTTGGAAATTATTATATATAATAATTACTAAATATGTAAGGCATTATGAATAAAATAATGAAGAATAATTATGGTTAAAAGCAACAAAAAAATTGAAGTATATGCGGAATACTTGGACCCAATGGCGAAGGTACCAATTTCTGTAAATACCGATTTGATGACAATAGACGAAATTCATGCGAAATTAAAAGAAGGATACAATGATATCGAAAAAGGCAATGTTCAGGATGCATCTGATGCCTTTCAGAGATTTAGGAAGACACACGAATGAAGCGGCATAAGGTTCAGATAACTAACAGGGCACGAATGCTCCCATATATTGATTTTGATATAATTAGTAAAAACCCTAAGATTTTTATGGGTTATTCTGATACTACAACAACACATCTATTCTATTATAAAGCAGGAATATCAAGTATTTATGGACCTACACTAAGGATTTTATTTATGAGTGTAATAAAGGAAAAGATATATTCTTTTTGCCCAATGAAAATGAGGCAGTGAAAAGTTAAAAGTAATGTAAAATAATAAAGATGAAAATGTGCAAACATAATAATTCTTGACAAAATGTATACACGCGTATATACTATAATAAATACAATTAAAGAGGTGGTATTTATGAATACTAATTTATGTAAATGGGGTAATAGTGCAGCTATACGAATACCAAAGGCAATATTAGAAGAATTGAGTATTGATAGCAACAACTTTGAAAGCATAAGTTTTAATATGAATGTAGAAGGTAATAGGCTCATATTGAAAAAGAAACAAGAAAAAACCAAGTTTGAACTTTTGGCAGAAAAATCTCAAGGTGAAAAAATAAATCCTAAGATTCATGTTGATTGGGGGAAGCCAATAGGAAAAGAGGAGTGGTAATTATATGGAAATGATTAAGATAAACAAGAATAATTACAACAACCTAGAATTTGGAGACATAATAAAAATTAATTTTTCTCCTTCTATGGGCCATGAACAGAAAGGTTATAGACCAGGACTTGTTATATCAGATCCGGCTACCCAAAAAGAATTAAATGGAATAGTAACAGTAGTTCCCATTACAAATTCGGTCAGTACATTTTTTACCAGGGTAAATCTTGATGAATTTAAACTTGAAACAAAAGGTGTCATTTTAATGGATCAGGTCAAGGTACTAGACCTAAGTGAAAGAGAATATGAATTTATAGAAAAGGCACCTAAGGAAGTATTGAGTAAATGTAGCTTGATTTTTAATGCTATTTACGAAAAGTTGTTGGATTCTTAAGAGAGAATAGGGGCGATTAATAATGAAAAGCGATAATACAACGGATTATGGTTTATTTAAGATAGGTGTTCTTTATTAAAGAAGTGGAAGAAAAAATACTAAGAGAGAGGTAATTATGAAATTTACATTTAATCATTTTAATTTTAATGTTATTGATTTAGAGAAAAGTATGAATTTTTATGAAGAAGCTTTAGGGTTAAAAGAGGTGAGGAGAAAAGAAGCGGAAGATGGCAGCTTTGTAATAGTATATTTAGGTGATGGAGAAACAAACTTTTCATTGGAACTAACCTGGATGAAAGGAAGAACTGAACCTTACGATCTAGGCGAACAAGAATATCATCTTGCAATGGCTGCAGACAATTACGATGAAGCCTTCAAAAAACATGAACAAATGGGCTGTATTGAATATATAAACGAAGCAATGGGTATATATTTTATCTTAGACCCTGATGGATATTGGATTGAAGTTGTAAGAAGGAAATAGTTGAATTGATAAGATGACATTACCCCGTCCCCTTGTCATATGGGAGCAGTATGAACAGTTATAGAAATCAGGCAATTGAAACACTAAAGAAAATATTTAAGGATAAATCCTATTCAAATATTGTTATAAACAATGATATTAAAAATGTTGACCATAGGTTTCTTTCCTTGTACCGCAAATCGGTTTTAGGAGTTATAGAAAACTTAATATTTATAGATTGGATTATTAATGAAGTATCAAAAATGAAAACAAAGAAAATGGAAACGGATGTTTTAGTCGTGCTTAGGTTAGCTGTGTATCAGATTTTCTTTTTAGATAAATCACATGAAAACATAGTAGTAAATGAAAGTGTCCAATATATTAAGGATAAAGGTAATATAAGAGCTTCGAAATTTGTCAATGCCGTTTTAAGAAACACGTTACGCAGCAAGGATAGTCTTATTGAAAAAATGAGTGAGCTGCCTCAGGATGAATTTTTAAGTGTTAAATACTCATATCCAAAGGAATTAATTAATCTATGGAAAAAGCAATTTGGCAAGGATATAGAAGAGGTTTTAATTGCAAATAATAAGGAAGCCCCAATGGAAATAAGGGTTAATACTCTTAAAATTAAAAGAGATGAGCTTATTAAACTCTTTGAAGAAAAAGGTATAAAAACTTACAAATGCAAATATGCTAATAAGGGATTAATTATAGAAAATCCTTTTGAAATAGACAAGACAGATGAATATAAAAACGGACTTTTTTCCATACAAAGTGAAAGTTCAATATTAGCAGGACAAATTTTAAATCCAAAGGAATACTCACTAATAATTGACGTGTGCGCTGCTCCCGGCGGCAAGACATTAAACGCAGCAGAGATTATGAATAACACAGGCAGAATAATATCAAGGGACATATACCCGGCAAAACTTAAGCTTATAGAAAATGAAATTAAAAGATTAGGCATAGCCAATGTTAAGGTTGAAAAATATGATGCAACAAAATTGGATAATTCACTAATCGAAAAAGCCGACTATGTCATAGCAGATGTTCCATGTTCGGGACTTGGTATAATAAGACGAAAACCTGAAATAAAATATAACAAAACAGATATAAATGATATAACAAAAATTCAAAATAAAATACTTGAGAATGCATCAAAATATTTAAAACATAATGGAGAATTGGTATATTCCACCTGCACTACAAATATTAAGGAGAATTACGAAATTATTAATAGGTTTTTAAACAATAATAAAGATTATGCTTTGGTTGATATATCAGAGAATATCGATGGGGACTTTGAAACAGCTAAAACGGGTTATATTGAAATTTATCCGCATCTTCACGGCATGGATGGGTTTTTTATTGCGAAAATAAAAAGGATATGATATAATTGCCTTTAGAATTATCACGTGTTATCACACCACGATAAACGAATACGCTCTGTGATTGTCATCCTGAGCGTAAGCGAAGGATCTCAGGCAATGACGAGGGTTTTGCCCTCGAGATGACAGTTATTCATTAACAATGTCATATCATATAGAAGGAATAGTATGAGAAAAATTGATGATTTAAGCTTTGAAGAGTTAAAAGATGCAATGCTTAAAATAGGCGAACCAAAATTTAAAGCAAGTCAAATATTTGGCTGGATACATAATAAAACTGTTGACAGCTTCGATGATATGACCAATGTGTCACAAAAGACAAAGGCAGAGCTTAAATTAGAATATGAATTTACTAAAGCAGTGATTGAGTTAAAGCTAAAATCAGAAATGGATGAAACAAAAAAATATGTAATAAAGTTTGAAGACGGTAATATAGTAGAAAGTGTTTATTTAAAATATAAGTTCGGCAATACTGCATGCATTTCATCACAGGTGGGATGCAAGATGGGTTGTCATTTTTGTGCTTCTACTAAGAATGGTTTTAGAAGGGATTTATCTCCTTCAGAAATGCTTAAACAAATATATTTAATTCAAAAAGATATAAATGAAAAAATATCCAATGTAGTAATTATGGGCTCAGGAGAGCCTTTGGAAAACTTCGATAATGTAGTAAAATTCTTAGATATTATAAACGATGAAAGAGGTCAAAATATTTCCATGCGAAAAATTACTCTTTCCACAAGCGGTATAGTACCGAATATTTACAGGTTAGCTGATGTAAATATTCCTATAACATTGGCAATTTCTCTTCATGCTGCCACTCAGGAGAAAAGAGAGCAAATAATGCCAATTGCAAGAAAATATAAACTTAACGAAATATTGAAAGCATGCGATAACTATGTTGAAACAACAGGTAGAAGACTTACCTTTGAATATATAATGATAAAAGGTTTTAATGACACCCGGGAAGATGCAGAAATGTTAAGCAAATTATTAAAAAATAAATTAGCAAATATCAATTTAATTCCATGCAACTATGTAAAAGAAGCAAATACTAAGCCATCAGGCGATTTGGACATTATGAAATTTAAGAAAATATTGACGGATAACGGAATTAATGCAACGGTAAGAAGAGAATTAGGCAGTGACATTAACGCTGCCTGCGGTCAGCTTAGAAATGAATTGTTAAAAATGTGAGGTGCTGTATGAATGTGTTCTTCGAAACAAATAAGGGCTTAATGCGGGAAAATAATGAAGATAGTCTAATAGTTGAGCAGTTTGATAATTACTGTCTGTATGCTGTGGCTGACGGAATGGGAGGGCACAAGGCAGGTGAAGTGGCAAGCTCCATTGCTATTGAAGAGATAAGAAATTTTTTCGTTAAGAGTATGGAAAATGGAGATTTTCAGCCTCCAACATTTATTATTGAAAGTGTGAAGTTGAGTAATGACAAAATAAGAGAAGAGTCATTTAATAAGGAAGAGTACTGCGGTATGGGTACAACCATAACTATGGCAGTAATAGATAAGCTGAATAATATTATTTATATTGGTAACATCGGTGACAGCAGAGCTTATTTATTAAGGAATAATGAAATCAAACAAATTACCATAGACCATACTTATGTGAATGAATTGATGAAGGATGGTAGAATTACTGCCGAAGAAGCTAAGACACATCCTAAAAGGAATGTAATAACTCGGGCTTTAGGCAGTGAAGAATTTGTACATGCTGATATTTTTGAATTAGAATTATTTGAAAATGATATACTTCTTCTTTGCACCGACGGACTTACAACCCATGTATCCGATGATAATATGTTGGAAATTATAAAAGAATACGGCGCTTCTGAAAGCGTGCGAAAATTGATTAAACAAGCAAACGATAATGGCGGAACTGATAATATTACCATAATTATTGTTGATAATATAATTAGAGGTGAAACTTATGATAGGTAGAATACTAGCAAACAGATATGAAATAATAGAAAAAATCGGCGGCGGCGGAATGTCAAATGTATACAAGGCTAAGTGCAATGTATTAAACCGTTTTGTAGCTATAAAAATTTTAAGGGATGAATTAACTCAGGATTCTGATTTTGTTGCTAACTTCAAACAAGAATCCTTATCGGCAGCAAGTCTCACCCATCCTAATATAGTAAATATTTATGACACAGGATTTGAAGACGAAACTTATTATATAGTTATGGAATATGTTAAAGGGGAAACTTTAAAAAACTATATAAAAAGTAAAACCAGACTTAGTGAGAAGGAAGCCGTCAGAATTTCAAGACAGGTTGCAGAAGCTTTGAAACATGCCCACTCACACAATATAGTACACAGAGATATCAAGCCCCACAACATACTTATTACTGAAGACGGAACCGCAAAAGTAACTGATTTCGGTATTGCAAGAGCGTCAACAAGCTCTACCATAAATAACACTTCTAATGTTATCGGTTCTGTTCATTACTTTTCTCCGGAACAGGCAAGGGGAGGATATGTGGATGAAAAATCTGATATTTACTCATTGGGAATTGTAATGTATGAGATGATAACAGGTTCTCTTCCTTTTGATGCAGATAATCATATTTCTGTAGCTATGAAACAAATTCAGGAAAAACCTGTGCCGCCTTCAAAAAGGATGAAAAATGTTAAAATATCTAAGAATTATGAAGATATTATAATGAAATGTCTTGAAAAGCATCAGAGCTTTAGATTTCAAAACACTGATGAACTGCTGAAAAAGCTGGATGCATTAAACGGAAATATTGAACCTGTAAGAGACGAAACGGAAATAATAGATTCACCCACTATTGAGATTCCTGCACTTAATGATGTCGAAGATAATGTGATAAATATAGATTTAATTGACGAAAATTCAAGCAACGCATTTAAAAGTTTTTTCAGCGGAGATACTGATGATGAAAATGATGAAAAGAGTATTAATAATAAAAAGATTACCATCGTAGCAATTATAAGTGCTTTGGTTATAGCTGTAATTGGCGGAGTAATTTTATTTAAGTCATTTTTGTATGTACCTGAAGTTCCGGTGCCGGACTTGTTGGGAAGAAGTGAAAAGGAAGCTGAAGATATAATTGTAGATTTAGGTTTGGTTTTCAAGGTTTCAAAGAGAGAATATTCTGATGAATACGAAGAGGGCCAAGTAATGGAACAAAGTGTTGATGAAGGTGCTAAGGTTAAGGAAAATTATCCTGTAGAAGTAGTTATAAGCAGGGGAGAAAAGGAAATAGTTGTTCCTAATTTACTGGGCAAATATGCGATTGAAGTAGGAAACATTCTTGGGGAAGAAGGTCTTGTGGAAGGTGAAGCAACAGAAAAGAATTCTGACACATATTTGGCAGGACAAATAATAGAACAGTTTCCTTTACCTAATACACCTGCAAGAGAAAATGATAAAGTAGACTATGTGGTAAGCATTGGTCCAAAGATAATATATGTTAAAATGCCGAATGTATTAAATCTAAATTTGGAAACGGCTAAGCTTTCAATTGTTCAACATGGTCTTGCAGTAGGGCAGGTAAATGAAGAGCCCAGCGAAGAAATAGAAGAGGGCTTGGTCATGAGACAAAGTATAACAGCCGAACAGGATGTTGAACAAGGAACATCAATATGGCTTACAGTAAGCACAGGTAAACCTGAAGAAGAAGAGCCTGTTGAACCTATACCGGAAGAAGGAGTATTCCCATTGGCAATATCTCTTCCTACAGACAGGGATAGTGTAACAATAGTTATTCAAAGAATAGCCAGTGACGGACGAGAAGTTGTATATTCAGAGGAAGTAGAAACTTCAGAAGGAAGTATAATAGTAAATGTTAAGGGAAAAGATACAGGGGTATTTGAAATATATATTGACAATGAATTATATGACAGAGTTGAGATAACATTTGAATAAAAAGGAGTTTAGATGATTGAAGGAATCATAACAAAGGGTGTTGGGGGAAATTATTATGTTGATATCGGGCACAAGATAATTTTATGCAGAGCAAGAGGTCTGTTCAGACTTAAAAATATCAAACCTTTGGTAGGGGACAAGGTCCTTATTAGAATTACAGAGGAAGATGAAGAAACGGGTTATATTGAAGAAATAAAGGAAAGAACAAACGAAATCAAAAGACCTACCGTTGCCAATGCTCAGCAGTTATTGATTATTTTTGCGGTAAAAAATCCGGAACCAAGCTTTTTATTGTTGGATAAACTATTGATTGCAGCTGAAGTAAATAATTTGAAACCTGTTATTTGTTTTAATAAGGCAGATTTAGCTGACGAAGAACAAAAAGAAAATATACGAAATATACTAAAAAACACAGGGTACAAAATTATTTTTACAAGCAAATATAATGAGGATTCTCTTATTGAATTAAAAAATATTCTTAAAGATAAATTGAATGTGTTTTCCGGACCTTCCGGCGTTGGAAAATCATCAATTATGAATGCTGTTCAGCCTGATTTTATTCTTAAAACCGGCGAAATCAGCGAAAAATTAAAGAGAGGAAAGCATACCACCAGGCATGCTGAAATTTACAAGTTAAGCTTCGGTGGTTATGCAGTAGATACACCAGGATTTAGCTCATTTGAATTAGAAGGAATTGATGAGTATTCTCTTAAAAACTATTATCCTGAAATAGTGAAATATGATGAAGAATGCAAATTTTTAGACTGTCTTCATTACAAAGAGCCTAATTGTGCAATTAAAGAAGCTGTTAATAATAATTTAATCAGTAAAGAAAGGTATAATAACTATATTAAGTTATTAGAACAAATAAAAAGCAATAAGCCTTATTAAGGAGGAAAAGATGAAAAATAAATTAGCCCCTTCAATATTATCTGCTGACTTTTCTAATTTAGGGGAAGCTGTAAGGTCTGTGGAAGAAGGAGGGGCAGATTACATACATATAGATGTAATGGATGGGCATTACGTTCCCAACATTACGATAGGACCTGCAGTAGTGAAAGATTTAAGAAAAACATCCGATCTCATATTTGATGTGCATCTTATGATTGAAAATCCGGATAATTTTATTGAGGACTTTTATAAGGCAGGAGCAGATATAATTACCGTGCATCAGGAAGCAACCAAACATCTTCACAGAACCATCCAAAAAATAAAATCATATGGCTTAAAAGCAGGGGTATCATTGAATCCTGCCACACCCATAGCTGTTTTAAATGAAATTATAAGAGATGTGGATATGGTTTTGTTAATGAGCGTAAATCCGGGTTTTGGAGGTCAAAGCCTCATAGAAAATGTCAAGTACAAATTTTATGATTTACAGCAATTATTGAATAAATTTAATTTAGATATTGACATTGAAATTGACGGAGGAGTGAATTCTTCAAATTTAAAGGAAGTGCTAAGCTGGGGCGCAAATGTTATAGTTGCAGGCTCTGCAATTTACCATACGGACGATGTTGTTTTGGAAACAAAGAGATTTAAGGAAATTATGTCATGAAAACAGCGTTAATAGTTGGAAACGGAGAAGAAGCTGCTAAGAGTATAATTGAAAAATTAAAGTATGATTATATAATTTGTGCGGATGGAGGGCTTGAAAAAGCATCAAATTACGGAATAGTTCCTGATATTATAATCGGAGATTTTGATTCCGTAGATGCTAATGTTCTTAAACAATATGAAAACAGAGTACTCATTGAAAAATTTCCTTCCGAAAAGGATTTTACAGACATGGAATTAGCTGTCGAATTTGCTGTTTCCAAAGGTTATAACAACATAATACTCACAGGAGCATCCGGAACAAGATTAGACCACACATTGGGCAACATTATGCTTATGGAGAAATATTACAAAGAAGGTGTAAATATTTCGATAATTGACAACAATAATGAAATGAAAATTATTTCCGATAATGCGGAATTATTTATAGAATACAAAGAAGGTTATTACATATCAATAATCCCTGTTACAGAATATATTCAGGGACTATATTTAGAAGGATTCAAATATAATCTAAACAATGTTAATGTGCAAAGAGGCTCAACTCTTTGTATCAGCAATCAAATAAAAGACAACAAGGGAAGAATAACGTTAAGAAAAGGAAACGCTATAGTAATTATATCAAAAGATTAACAGGAGGAAGAATGAAAACAACAGATGCAAGAGATATTTTTTTATCGCCGGAAAATTACAAGGAAGTCCGTATAGAAGGCTGGATAAGAACCATAAGAGATTCTAAGAATTTTGGATTTATAGAATTAAATGATGGAACATTTCTGAAAAATGTGCAGGTTGTTTTTGAAAACAACTTAAGTAATTTTGAAGAAGTTAAAAAATATTCAACAGGCAGTGCCATTACGGTAATAGGAAACTTAATTTTAACACCTGAAGCAAAGCAGCCTTTTGAAATTAAGGCAACAGAAATAATTATGGAAGCTCCATCAGATTCAAGTTATCCTTTGCAAAAGAAACGGCATTCAATGGAATACTTAAGAACAATTGCACATTTAAGACCTCGCACCAATACATTTTCTGCAGTTTTTCGAGTAAGGAGTTTGGCAGCTTATGCTATTCATAAGTTTTTTAATGACAGAGGATTTATTTATGCCCATCCACCCATTATTACTGCTTCGGATGCAGAAGGTGCAGGTGAAATGTTCAGAGTAACCACACTTAATTTGGATAATATTGAAAAAGTTGAAGGGAAAACAGACTATACAAAGGACTTCTTCGGAAGGTCTGCAAATCTTACAGTAAGCGGACAGTTAGAAGCTGAGATTTTTGCATTAGCATTTAAGAAAACATATACTTTTGGTCCTACATTTAGGGCTGAAAATTCTAATACTGCAAGGCATGCTTCCGAATTTTGGATGATTGAGCCTGAAATTGCATTTGCCGACATAAATGACAACATGGATTTGGCAGAGGATATGGTTAAATATGTAGTGAATTACGTACTGGAGAATTCCAAGGAAGAAATGCAGTTTTTCAATAGCTTTGTGGAAAAAGGACTTTTAGAAAAACTTGATAATGTAGTGAATTCAGAGTTTGGAAGAATATCATACACAGAAGCCATAGATATTTTAATGAAAAACAACGATAATTTTGAATATCCGGTTAAGTGGGGAACAGATATACAGACTGAACACGAAAGATATCTTTCTGAAAAAATATTTAAGCGTCCTGTATTTGCAGTTAATTATCCTAAGGAAATCAAGGCATTTTATATGCGGATGAATGAAGATAATAAAACTGTGGCGGCAATGGACTTATTGGTTCCGGGAATAGGTGAATTAATAGGCGGCAGCCAAAGAGAAGAAAGACTTGAATTTCTTGAAAAGCGAATGGATGAAATGGGAGTAAAGAAAGATGATATGTGGTGGTACTTGGAATTAAGGAAGTACGGTGGTGTGAAACACTCAGGCTTCGGACTTGGTTTTGAAAGACTTATAATGTATTTAACAGGTATGAGCAACATAAGAGACGTAATACCATTCCCAAGAACCCCCAAAAACGCAGAATTCTAAGATGCCCTAACCCTATTTTTCCGACCGGAGGGAGAGAAAAATAGCGGTAGGTCATTCGCAATGAGCGCCAATTTTGTGCGACGAAAGGAGCAAACAAAATTGTGCAGCGAGACTGCGAGATGCCCTAACCCAATTTCTTCCTCCCTGCTCGCATTTTATCATTTTTCTTAGGGTACTATGAATGGTGACAAGATAGATACAAAGAAATTTTCTTTGTATCTTTTTTTTCTGCTTGAATAGAATGTATTAGTAGTGAGTTCGATAAGCTTTAAGGGGGAAATTATGAATTACTTTAAACATAAAAAGAAATGCAATCCTACGAATAAACCATCATTTTTTAAATTCACTGAAATATTAGGACTTATGATTGCAATCATTGGAGCAATTATTATAGTTCAAATGCTGCCTGTTAAAGTATGGTTGTTTATTTTGGGAATATTATTAATAATATTGGGAAGTGCATTATTTAGACTGCTGTAGGCATGGGGACACACCTAAAAATAGGTATGGGGACACAAAAAAATAATGGCTTTGGCCACTATTTTAATGATTTCGATGTGCTTAAATAGCACGTTGTATTTTTCCTGCTCTAATACATCTTGTACAAACTGTTTTTCTTGAAGCTTTT
>JAQVRY010000003.1:11343-14011 GCA_028700795.1 Tissierellia bacterium
GGGGACACAAAAAAATAATGGCTTTGGCCACTATTTTAATGATTTCGATGTGCTTAAATAGCACGTTGTATTTTTCCTGCTCTAATACATCTTGTACAAACTGTTTTTCTTGAAGCTTTTCCGTCTTCCATAACCGTGACTGTTCTTACGTTTGGTTTCCATGTTCTGTTTATTTTTCTATCGGAATGCGTTATGCTGTGTCCTGAGATAGTTCCTTTTCCGCATACTTCACAATACTTTGCCATAATTCCACCTCCCATTTATAAATACATTACATTATAGTCTTATTATTTGAACCTCATCATTTTAACATTAAAAATTAAATATTGCAATATTAATTTTAAATTAGTATAATTGAAGAGGTGTGAACTGTAACGATGGCATTCTAATTAGGTGAGTGTGCAAAATTTCGATTAATGCATGGGAAAACTGCATATATTTATATAAAATAATGCATTAATCAAAAATTTGCACAGTTTTATGTAGTAAATCATACTATTTTAGATAAAAATAATGCATTAATCAAAAATTTGAACATTTCAATTAAACTTGCAATTTACAAGTTTTTTATTGATAAACATATTATAATTGTAAATTCATGTTAATAAGGTTATAATAGATTAAATAAAGAATAAAGTAGGAGGTAAGTATGTCAGTTAAGATAATTAATGAAAATGGAAGTATATTTGTTGATGATCAGGCCTTAGCTGCAATTGCAGGATTAGCTGCAATGGAGTGTTACGGTGTTGTGGGAATGGCTTCCAGAAATGCAACTCAGGGTTTTTTTGAACTGCTGAAAAGAGAACAGTTAACTAAAGGGATAAAAGTTTCATCAACTGAAGAAGATAAAATCAATATAGATTTACATATAGTATTACAATATGGAGTTAAAATTTCTGTTGTGGCAGAAAATATAATTTCTCGAATTAAATATAGCGTTGAAACTTTTTCAGGAGTATGCGTTGAAAATGTAAATATTTTTGTGCAAGGTGTAAGGGTGCAAAAGTAATCAGGAGGCTAAGATGTTAATGAAGTACATAGATAATGTCAAATTCAAAAAGATGCTTTTGGGGGCTGCCATTAACCTTGAAAACAATAAAACAATCGTGGATTCACTAAATGTATTTCCTGTTCCCGACGGAGATACGGGTACAAATATGAATCTTACTGTACAGGCAGCTATTAAGGAAATAAACAACCTATCAGAAAGCACAATTACATCTCTTGCAAGTGCCGCAGCTAACGGCTCACTTATGGGAGCAAGAGGAAACTCCGGAGTAATATTGTCTCAGCTTTTAAGAGGAATATCAAAGGGACTTATGGGAGCTAATCATATAGATTGTAAAATTATAGCGGAATCCTTTAAATCAGCTTCAGATACTGCTTATAAAGCAGTCATGAAACCTGTTGAAGGAACAATCCTTACAGTTGCAAGGGAAACAGCAGAAAAAGCAATGGCAACATATACAGAATATGAAGATGTTGTAGAGTTTTTAGAAAGTCTTATTCAACAGGCAAAAGGTACTTTAAATCGCACCCCTGAAATGCTGAGTGTTTTAAAACAAGCTGATGTTGTGGATGCAGGCGGGAAAGGATTAATATACCTTTTGGAAGGCGGTCTTGCAGCATTAAAGGGAGTAGAAATAAAACAGGAGATAACAGAACATACAGTGATTGATACAGAAGTTGAATTAGATGAATTCACAAGTGAAGATGAAATTATATTTGCTTATTGTACCGAATTTATAATTAAAAATCCCATAAAGACTGCTGAGGATTTATTGAGCAGGATTTATGACAAGGGTGATTCTATAGTATGTGTCGGAAATGAAAATATTATAAAAATTCACATACATACCAACAACCCGGGTCAAATATTGGCAATTGCAGTTAAATACGGTGAGCTTACAAGCATTAAAATAGACAATATGAAAGAACAATTTAGGGAAAGACTAAAAGAAAGCCACAAAAATAATCAGAAAAAAAAGAAATACGGTTTTGTTTCAATAGGCATGGGTGATGGAATAGAAAAAGTATTCACAGATTTAAATGTCGATGTTTTTGTGTCCGGAGGCCAGACTATGAATCCCAGCACGGAGGATATATTAGAGGCAGCAAACAGTATAAATGCAGATTACATAATAATATTGCCTAATAATTCCAATATAATATTGGCAGCAACGCAGGCAAAAGAGATTTCCGATAAAAATATATATGTAGTGCCAAGCAAGACCATACCCCAAGGAATAGCAGCTCTTATTGCATTTAAGGATGAAAGCAATATAGATGAAAATATTGAAGCAATGACACAGGCTGTAAAAGAAGTTAAAACAGGGCTTGTAACTTATGCGGTAAGAGATACTGTATTTAATGATTTAGAAATCAAAAAAGATCAGATTATTGCTATTTATGATGGTAACATAGTAAATCACGGAGAAAATCCGGAAGATGAAGCAGTTGAGTTAATAAGTAAGATGGTTGATGAAGACAGTTTTTTAGTCACCTTATTTTATGGAGACAACGTTGACGAAAAAACAGCGGAAAGCATTGTACCAAAGATTGAGGAAGTTGCAGAAGAATGCGATATTGAAATAATTTACGGAGGTCAGCCTCTTTATTACTATATAGTATCCGTAGAATAAGATGCCCTAACCCTATTTTTCCGACC
>JAQVRY010000003.1:14111-16231 GCA_028700795.1 Tissierellia bacterium
AAATTGTGCAGCGAGACTGTGAGATGCATGTTTTCAAAAAGGTGAAATATGATAAATGAGGATATACAGTATTTAAAGGGAGTAGGTCCAATCAGAGCTTTAAAATTACAAAAATTAGATATATTTACCGTGGGAGATTTATTAAATTACTTCCCGGTTAAATATGAAGACAGAAGAGTGGTAAAAAATATAAATGAAATATTTGAGCAGGGGAAATATCTGTTAAAATTAAGGATTTTTGAAAAACCCAAACATTCAAGAATCAAAAAGAATATGACTATAATAAAAGCGATATGTAAGGATGATACGGGTTTTATCACCCTTACATTTTTCAATCAGGACTTTTTAATGGATAAGCTTATTGCAGGTGAGTATTACTATGTTTTTGGTAATGTAAAGATTTCTTTCGGTAAATTGGAAATCACAAATCCTGAAATTGAATTAATGGATAAAGACTGGAAGGCAGGGAATATCATGCCTGTTTACGCTCTTACATACGGATTGTCAAACAATGAAATTACAAAGTTAGTTAAGACTGCTTTAGAAACATATTATGATCAAATTCAAGATGTTTTGCCAAAAGAAATAATTAAAAAATATGGCCTTACTTCAAAAAAAATAGCTATAAAAAACTTACATTTTCCAAGTGACAGCAAGAAGTATTCATTGTCAAAGAGAACTATTGCTTTTGAAAAATTATTGATAATGCAACTTGGTCTTTTTAATATAAAAAACAATTTATCAAATGAATTAAGTGACATTGCATTAAGAAACACAATGCTATCCGAAAAACTTCTCAGCTCCATACCTTACAAGCTTACAAAGGCACAGCTAAAGGTTATTTCAGAAATCAAAGAAGACTTGAAGAGTAAAAAAACAATGAACAGGCTAATTCAGGGAGATGTTGGCTCCGGAAAGACAGTTGTAGCTGTTTATTCATTGCTTATGGCAGTCGGCTCGGGGTATCAGTCATCCATGATGGCACCAACCGAAATATTAGCCCTGCAGCATTATGAAACGATTAAGGAGTATATAGAAACAGCAGATTTAAATGTAAATATTGAAATATTAACCGGTTCTACAAAGCCAAAAGAAAAACAAGAAATTCTTAATAAACTTAAAAGCGGAGAAATTGATATTGTAGTTGGAACCCACGCACTTATTGAAGACAATGTAGAATTTAAAAATATCGGATTAGTGGTTACCGACGAGCAGCATCGCTTTGGAGTAAGACAAAGAGCAAAGCTTTCAAACAAGGGAAAAAACCCACATATTCTCATTATGACGGCAACGCCTATTCCAAGGACATTGGCGCTGATGATTTACGGAGATTTGGATATTTCATTAATAGATGAAATGCCTCCCGGAAGACAAAAAATTATTACTTCTATTGTAACTGATAAGGAAAAGGCAAAAGCTTATGACTTTATTAAGAACCAGGTTGACAGCGGAAGGCAAGCATATATTGTGGCGCCATTAGTGGATGAATCTGAAAATTTAGATTTAAATTCAGCTGTGGAAATATTTAAAGAATTGAAGTCCTCATATTTTTCAGGGTACAAGTTAGGTCTTTTGCACGGTAAAATGAGCAATAGTGAAAAAGAAGAAGTTATAAATAAATTTTACAAGGGAAGAATAAATGTGCTTATTTCTACCACTGTTGTTGAAGTTGGTGTAAATGTTCCAAATGCAGTTGTAATGCTTGTATTAAATGCTGAAAGGTTTGGTCTTGCACAGCTCCATCAGCTGAGAGGCAGGGTTGGAAGAGGAAAGCATCAATCATATTGTATTTTGGTAAACGAAAGCAAGACCAAAAAATCTAAAGACAGAATGAATATTTTAAAAAGAACAAACAACGGATTTATTATAGCGGAAGAAGATTTGAAAATAAGGGGACCGGGAGATTTCTTTGGAGTAAGACAGCATGGATTATCTAAACTTGAAATCCAAAATATAGTTAATAATGTCGAAACTGTTCAGCAAGTTCAGCTTTTATCAAAAAAAATTATATCAGAAAACCCACACTTAAACGGTCATGATTATTATAATTTAAAATTGGAAATTATGAACTTGTTCAAAGATGATATAATATTTAATTGACAAGTGTCATTGCTATGAAT
>JAQVRY010000003.1:16331-18787 GCA_028700795.1 Tissierellia bacterium
ATGAGATCCTTCGCTTACACTCAGGATGACAAAAACAGTCACTGATAAAGAGGAAAAAATGCGAATAATATCCGGAACAAATAAAGGCAAGAAGCTGTATGCTCCTGAAGGAGCAAGGGTAAGACCTACCGGCGATAAAATAAAAGAAGCAATTTTTAACATAATAGGACCCATAGATGAAGAATCAATTATTTTGGAATTGTTTGCAGGTTCCGGAAGTATGGGAATAGAATTTTTGGCAAGAGGTGCAAAACATTGTACATTTATTGATGTGTCCCGCAAAAGTTTAAACTATGTTAAGAAAAATTTAGAGCTATGCAGTTTTATCGGCAAAGCAAAGATTATATTAAGTGATTATGAAAAGGCAATAATAAGTTTATCTAAAAATGATGAAAAATTTGATTATATTTTTGCAGACCCTCCATATGACAAGAAATTATGCAATAAAACCTTAAATACAATTATTCAATATGATATTTTAAAATACGGGGGACTTCTTATTATAGAAAGTGATAAATCTGAAAAAGTAATTGATAACAATGCTACAAATGTGATAGAATATAAAGAGAAAATATATGGAAGAACTAAAATAAGCATAATCAAACATTTGGAGGAATAATGAAAGTATTGTACACTGGGAGTTTTGACCCGATAACAGTTGGACATCTTGATATTATCAGAAGAATATCAAAAATGTTTGGAACAGTAGTAGTAACAGTATTCAATAACAAGGAAAAGAAATATTGGTTTCCAATAGAAGAAAGATGTGAAATGGTAAGAGGTGCAACTAAAGAGCTTGAAAACGTAGAGGTAGATTTTACGGGAGGCTTGGTTGTAGATTACTGTAACAGGAACGGTATCAAAGTTATAGTAAGAGGATTGAGAGCTGTATCAGACTATGAATATGAATTGTCAATATCAAGTATAAATAAACATTTAAATAAGGAATTAGAAACTATATTTTTGGTTGCATCACCGCAATACTCTTTTTTAAGCTCTAGCATGGTAAAGGATGTAGCTCTACATGGAGGACCTTTTGAAGATTTAGTTCCAGATAATGTTGCGCAAAATATATACAGAGTACTTGGGAGGAAATAATATGGATATTTTGAATTTGCTGGAAAGGGTAGAGGATATTATAGAAGATGCTTCTAAGTTTCCCTTATCAAATAAGGTTATGGTTGACAAAGAAGAAGTTTTGGAAGTAATAAATGAAATCAGATTAAAATTGCCTGATGAAATCAACAGAGCATCATGGGTAGCAAAAGAAAGGCAGCGTATACTTAATGAAGCTCAGAACGAGGCAGATGAACTAATCATTAAAGTAAAAGACCAACAGAAACATTTAATTGAAGAAAACGAAATAACCAGGCAAGCTAAAAATTATGCAAATGATTTAATTAAGGAAGCAGAGCAAAGAGCAAACGAAATGAAAGCAGGAGCATATAATTACAGCGATGAAATATTGTCCAAGCTCCAAGACAAAATAAAAGATATAAATAACATAATAGAAGACAACAGAGAATCACTTAAAAAAATGTAAAACAAAAAAGAACCATCCCAAATTTCGATTGGGAGGTTCTTTTTTGTTTTGTTATTTATCGTTCTCTGTATTATCAGTGATTCTATGCCTGTAAACTTCCATCATTTCCGAGAAAATTTTACCGGCTGCAGGTGGAGTGTATGTTATTGTGTTGGCACCTGCTTGAGTGAACTGTAACGTTTTTATTAATAGTTTTTATTAATAAAATTCAACAATAAAAATAAAGCTATGCAATTTTATAAATAAAAGGTATACTACCAATAGTATACTTTGCGGAGGTAGTCTTGGAGAAATTAATGCTTTCGGGAACTGTGCAGATGGAAACAGAAAGATTTATACTTAGGGAATTTCAAATGTCTGATGCACATGATATGTATTCTAATTGGTTAAGCGATAAGGATTCAGCTAAATATAATGCTTGGAGAGTTCATTCATCTATAGATGAAACAAAAGAGTATCTATCTGAATGGATTGGCTTTTATAAAAAAAAAGATTATTTGCACTGGGCTGTTGTGGACAAGGAAACAAAAGAAGTTATCGGTTCAGTTACAGTATCAAACATAAAGAAATGGAAAAGGTATTGTGAAATAGGTTATACTGTAGCAAAAAAACTATGGAATAAAGGAATTGCTACGGAAGTATTAATTTGCATACTGCATTATTTAACTCAAGAAGTTGGATTTGAAAAAATTTGTGCTATTCATGATATAAGAAATCAAGCATCCGGTAAAGTTATGAAAAAGGCCGGAATGAAATTTGTAAAAGATAAAACTCAAATTTTTTTAAACAGCAGTAATTTAATAATGAAATGTAGTCTGTATGAGTTTACAAAAGGTGTGGGGACACACCTCTAATATAGGGATGGTCTTTATGGGCAAGAGGAATGTCCCCAAATAGTGGGGACACACCTTCA
>JAQVRY010000003.1:18887-29540 GCA_028700795.1 Tissierellia bacterium
ACAGCAGTAATTTAATAATGAAATGTAGTCTGTATGAGTTTACAAAAGGTGTGGGGACACACCTCTAATATAGGGATGGTCTTTATGGGCAAGAGGAATGTCCCCAAATAGTGGGGACACACCTTCAATAAAAGGAAAGTCTTTGCCCAAAATTAATAGTTGATTTAAGGATGTTTTATGATATAATGTAATGGTTAATTCATGAAACACTAAATGTCAACATTGACTGATACATACAACTTAAATATAACGGAGGGCTAAATGAGTTCAAAAATATTAAAAGAGGAAAAAAATATTGTTACATTGGAGATTACTGTCTCACAAGATGAATTTGAGAAGGCTGTGAATAAAGCATATTTAAAGGTAAAGAATAATATAAATGTTCAAGGATTCAGAAAGGGAAAAGCTCCAAGACATATTATCGAAAAAAAATATGGAAAGGGCATTTTTTATGATGATGCCTTGGATTTCGCTATTCAGGAGGCATATCCTGTTGCAGTTAAGGAATTAGAATTAGACATTATAGACAGTCCTAAAATAAATATTGAAAAATTTGAAGATGGCGAAGAAATAGTATTTACAGCTGAAGTTGAAGTAATGCCGGAAGTTGAACTTCCGGAATACAAAGGCGTTGAAGTTGTAAAAACAGAAATAAAAGTAACCGATGAAGATGTTGAAAGAGAATTGAAATCTGTACAGGATAAAAATGCCAGAATAGTTGAAGTTGCAGACAGACCTGTTCAAGAGGGTGACTTTTTGACCATTGATTATGCAGGCTTTGTGGGAGAAGACCAATTTGAAGGCGGTACAGCCGAAAACCAAACTTTGGAAATTGGCTCAAATTCTTTTATACCGGGATTTGAAGACCAATTGATAGGCAAGACAAAAGGTGAAGAAGTTACAGTAAATGTAACATTCCCGAAAGAATATCATTCTGAAGACTTAAAAGGCAAGGATGCAGTTTTCAATGTTAAAATACATGAAATAAAAGCAAAGGAGCTTCCTGAAATGGATGATGAATTTGCTAAGGATGTAAGTGAATTTGATACATTGGAAGAGCTTAAAGCTGACACAAGAAAAGTATTAGAGCAAAAAGCTGCTGACCAAGTTAAAATTTCAAACGACAACAATGTTATAACAAAAATTGTAAATGATACAGTTTTAGAAGTTCCTGAAGTATTAATCCAGAGAGAAATTGAGCATCTTGGAAGAAATTATGAACAACAGTTCCGTCAGCAAGGATTAAACAGCAAGGAATATGACGAGCTGATAAATAATTTTGTTAATCAATATAAAGAAGGCGCAAGAGAACAGGCTGATTTCAATGTTAAGGCAGAATTAGTTTTAGAAGCAATTATTAAAAAAGAAGAAGTAGCAATTTCTGATGAAGAATTTAAAGAGGAAGTAAATAAAATAGCAGAGTCTTACAATGTTGAAGAAGACAAACTTGAAGGATTCAAAGAAAGTCTTATGGAGTCAAGTAAAAGCTATATTGAAGAAACTCTTCAAAAAAGAAAAGTTATTGATATGCTTGTTGAGAATGCGGTTTTTGTTGATGCTCCTGAAACTATTGAAACTATTGAAACTACAGTATCTCCAGAAACAGTTGATGTTGTTGAAAGTGAAGAAACAGAAGAACCTGAAGACAAATAATAAACTTTTAAGATAAATTTAAGAAAACTAAGTACAATTAAGGTAGAGATAAATATAATGATAGGAGGAATTAAGATGGCATTAGTACCATATGTAATAGAACAAACCGGTAGAGGTGAAAGGTCTTACGATATATATTCAAGACTTTTAAAAGATAGAATTATAATACTAAGTGATGAAGTTAATGATGTGACAGCAAGTTTAATAGTTGCACAAATGTTGTTTTTAGAGTCGGAAGACCCTGATAAAGATATTCAGTTTTATATCAATTCACCAGGAGGCTCCATTACTGCAGGCATGGCTATTTATGACACCATGCAGTATATAAAGCCTGATGTATCAACTATATGCGTTGGAATGGCAGCAAGCATGGGAGCATTCCTATTGTTGTCAGGGGAAAAAGGAAAGAGATTTGCTCTTCCTAATTCAGAAATAATGATTCACCAACCATTAGGCGGAATGAAAGGCCAGGCAGCAGACATAAAAATACATGCTGACAGGATTATCAAGATAAGAGACACATTAAACAACATAATCAGTGAAAAAACAGGTCAGTCGATTGCAAGGGTTGAACAAGACACAGACAGAGATAACTTTATGACTGCTGAAGAAGCTAAAACCTATGGCATAATAGATGATATTATAGCTAAAAGAAAATAAGGAGTGTTTCAATGGGCAAAGTAAATGAAAAACATATAAAATGCTCGTTTTGCGGCAAATCTCAGGAGCAGGTAAGAAGACTCATAGCTGGTCCGGATGTATATATATGTGATGAATGTATAGAGCTATGCTATAACATTGTAGATGAAGATATTGATTTATTTGAAGAATATGATTTTACTGATCTTCCAAAACCAAAAGAAATGAAAGAAAGATTGGATGAGTACGTAATACAGCAGGATAATGCCAAAAAAGCTTTGGCTGTGGCAGTATACAATCATTATAAAAGAATAAACTACAAATCTAAAGATGAGGGCGTAGACATACAAAAAAGCAACATACTTTTATTGGGACCTACAGGCAGCGGAAAAACATATTTGGCACAAACATTGGCTAAGTTATTAAATGTTCCCTTTGCCATAGCTGATGCCACATCTTTGACAGAAGCAGGATATGTAGGGGAAGATGTAGAAAATATCTTGCTCAAATTATTGCAGTCAGCAGATTTTGATGTAGATAGAGCAGAAAAGGGTATAATATATATTGATGAAATTGATAAAATTTCAAGACGTTCAGAAAACCCTTCAATAACAAGAGATGTAAGCGGTGAAGGAGTTCAGCAGGCATTATTGAAAATACTTGAAGGAACTGTTGCCAATGTTCCGCCTCAGGGAGGAAGGAAACATCCTCACCAGGAATTTATTCAAATAGATACCACCAATATATTGTTTATACTTGGTGGAGCATTTGATGGTATAGAGAAAATTGTTCAAAAAAGAGTGGGTAAGAAAAGCATTGGTTTCGGGGCAGATATTTCAGGAAACACCTCAATAGATACGGATAAATTGTTAAAGCAGGTTCAATCCCAGGATTTATTGAAATATGGAATGATTCCTGAATTTGTAGGAAGAATACCTATAGTAGTAGCTTTGGAAAAATTAGATAAAAATGCTTTAATCTCTATTTTGACAGAGCCAAAGAATGCTTTGCTTAAGCAATACAAAGAATTATTTAAAATGGATAATGTAGAGCTTGAAATAGAGAAAGAGGCCCTCGAAGAAATAGCCAAGAAGGCATTAGAAATCAATACCGGAGCAAGAGGATTAAGAGGAATTCTTGAAAGCACCATGACAGAAGTAATGTATGAAATCCCATCAAGAAGTGATATCAAAAAATGTGTTATTACTAAAGATACAATCACAAATAACAGTGAACCGAAATTAGTATTAACAAAGAAGCCTGTTTCAAATAAGAAGGAAAATGCTTCATAAACTGCCTGCCTTGCAGGCAGTTTTCATAAATAAGGGAGAGCCTCTGTTTGCAGGAGGAATGTCCCCAGATAGGCAAATTGGATATGAAGCCTGCGCAATAAGGAGATAAATATGATTAAAAATTACAATACAGAGAAAAGAAGACTTCCGTTGATTCCAATTAGAGGTATAGGGATTTTTCCAAATACCGTAATACATTTTGATATCGGAAGAGAAAAGTCAATTAATGCATTGGAAGAAGCAATGCTTGAAGATTCAGATATATTTTTGACTGTACAAAAGGTTGCTGATTTAGAGTCGCCAAAGGAAGATGATTTTTATGAAGTGGGCGTTATTTGTAAAATAAAGCAAATGATTAAAATGCCCGGAGACAATATCAGAGTTTTGGTTGAAGGTATAAACAGGGCTAAAATTGCATCTATATCTCAAGAAGACCCATATTTTGAAGTTGATTTGGATGAATATATTTATGATGACAGTCTGCCTATGGATGACAAATTAGAGGCAATGGTGCGTCTTACATTAAACAATTTTGAAGAATATGCTTTAATCTATGCAAAAATTGCACCGGATGCTTTAATATCACTTAAGGAAATAAAAAACCCGGATAAGCTTGCAGATGTGGTTGCTTCATATATTTATTTAAAAACGAATCAAAAACAGGTTTTGTTAGAAATATTTGATCCTTATAAGAGGCTTGAATCAATCAATAAACTTTTAGCTAAAGAAATTAAAGTGCTGCAGATAGAAAATGAAATAAGCGAACTTGTAAAAAAACAGGTCAGCGAGTTTCAAAAAGACTATTATTTAAAAGAGCAGATGAGAGCAATTCAAAAAGAATTAGGGGAAGATGAAGGCACGGATTATGAAGTCGAAGAGTATCTTGAAAAAGTCTCAAAAGCCCATATGCCTAAAGATGTAAAGGAAAAAGCAGAAAAGGAAATCAACAGGCTTTTAAAAATTTCTCCTTCTTCACCGGATACCGGAGTTATAAGAACCTATGTTGATTGGCTTTTGGATCTGCCTTGGAATAAAAAGACAAAGGATAATATGGATTTAGGAAAGGCGAGAGCAATACTTGCCGAAGACCATTACGGCCTGGAAGAAGTTAAAGAAAGAATATTGGAATATTTAGCTGTAAAGCAAATTAAAAAAGATATGAAGGGACCAATTTTGTGTTTTGTGGGACCTCCCGGAGTAGGAAAAACATCAATTGCAAAATCCATTGCTCGTGCCATGGACAGAAAGTATGTGCGTATTTCATTGGGTGGAATAAGGGACGAAGCTGAAATCAGAGGTCACAGGAGAACATATATAGGCGCAATTCCCGGAAGAATAATATCATCAATTGCAAAAGTCAAAGTAAATAATCCTGTATTTTTATTGGATGAAATAGATAAGCTCAACAGTGATTTTAAAGGAGACCCTGCTTCAGCATTATTAGAGGCATTGGACCCTGAACAAAACAATACTTTTACTGATCACTATATTGAAGCTCCCTTTAGTTTGCAAAATGTAATGTTTATTACAACTGCAAATACTACTGTCACCATACCCGGCCCTCTTTTGGACAGAATGGAAGTTATTGAAATATCCGGATATACAGATGTGGAAAAAAGAAATATTGCAGAAAAATATTTAATTAAAAAACAGCTTTCTGAACATGGACTTAACGAAGGCCAAGTGAATATTTCCACAAATGCAATAAATGAAATAATCGAAAGGTACACAAGAGAATCAGGAGTCAGAAGCTTAGAAAGAAATATAGGTAAATTAGTAAGAAAAGCTGCTGTTCAAATTGTAGAAAAAAACAGGAAGTCTATTTCCATAAACAATTTAAACATCAAAAAATACTTAGGTATCCCTAAATATGACTACGATATTGCTTATGAAGAAGACCAGGTTGGAGTTGTAACAGGACTTGCTTGGACTCAAGTTGGAGGAGAAACACTGTTTGTTGAGGTTAATACTATGAAGGGTGACGGAAAACTTCAGCTTACCGGTCAATTAGGCGATGTAATGAAGGAATCGGCGATGGCTGCATTAAGTTATATAAAAGCCAATGCAGAAAACTTCAATATTGACTATCAAATATTTAAAGAAACCGACATCCATGTGCATGTGCCTGAAGGTGCGATTCCAAAGGATGGTCCTTCTGCAGGAATAACCATGGCAACAGCAATAATATCCGCTTTGACAAAGAAGCCTGTTAGAAAAGATGTGGCAATGACTGGAGAAATTACAATTACAGGAAGGGTTCTGCCCATAGGAGGACTCAAGGAAAAACTATTAGCCGCAAAGAGAGCAGGAATTAAAAAAGTTGTGATCTGTTCCAAAAACAAGGCAGATGTTTCAAAAATAGACCCAAAAATAATTCGCTCCATGGAAATTGTATATGCAGACAAAATAGATGATGTGGTGAAAGAAGCGGTAAGATAGCTGAAAGCTGAAAAACAATAAAAATATCGCTCTCGGTTTCGGACACGAATAATTCTAAAGCTCAGAAAGGAATACACATGATTATTAAGAAATCTGAAATATTGATTTCAGCAGTAAAAAAAGAACAGTATCCAAATACAGATGTTCCTGAAATAGCATTTGCAGGCAAATCAAATGTTGGCAAGTCTTCTATGATAAATGCTTTGTTAAACAGGAGAAGCCTTGCAAGAACCAGTTCACAACCCGGAAAAACACAAACATTGAATTTTTACAATATAAACGATGAATTCAACTTTGTGGATCTTCCAGGATATGGCTATGCAAAAGTATCAAAGAATGAGCTGTCAAAATGGGGAGACATGATTGAATCTTA
This sequence comes from Tissierellia bacterium, assembly GCA_028700795.1. Taxonomy (GTDB): domain Bacteria; phylum Bacillota; class Clostridia; order Tissierellales; family Sedimentibacteraceae; genus Sedimentibacter. Next base: position 25,284 of record JAQVRY010000003.1, read on the forward strand.
TTTACACAACAGACAACAGCTTGAGGAAGTTATACAGCTTGTAGATATAAGGCATGAGCCCGGCAAGAATGATATGCAAATGTACGATTGGATAAAGAGTTTTGGGTTTACAGGCTATATTATAGCCACAAAAGCAGATAAGCTATCAAGGTCTCAGCAGATGAAAAGTTTAAATGTTATAAAAGAAACCTTGCATATAAAGGATAGTAATTTAATATTTCCTTTTTCAGCAACATCAAAACTTGGAGTAGAAGAAATATGGTTATTGTTCGAAAGTATTTTGAATATGCAAAATTAGCCAAGTCCTTATATAGCAACAGATTCCCGATAAATTTTTAATATATTTTGTTGTTTAAGCTAATAAAAACAGGGTATATTGAAATAAGGAGGAATTATCATGCATTATTCAGTTGAAAAAAAAGTTAATAGCGACATAAAATGCGGCAGTAAGATAGTCGAAGAGATTCTTCAGAATATTGAAGGACTTATTGACCATGATGCTTTTTTTAACACAAAACTTATTCTTAATGAGCTTATGATAAATAGTGTCATCCACGGTAATTGTGGAGACTTGAATAAAATGATATATATAAAGGTTTACATTAATAGATCGCGAATTATCATTGAGGTTTCAGATGAAGGTTCAGGTATTTGCTACGATATTAAAGATTACGGACAATTTGATTATTTGGAATGCGGAAGAGGCTTAATGTTGGTGGAAGGTTTGGTGGATAAGTTGAATGTTGATGGAAATACGGTTACTTGTGTGCAATATTTAAAATAATCATTTAAATATAATACAAAATTTGCTATAATAAACACCTCAGGTGTTTATTTTTGTATGCCCTAACCCCATATGTTTGAGCTTTAGCGAAGAACAGATGGCGGTAGGTCAACCGCAACGAGTTCCCAATTTATGCGACCAAAGGGAGCAAATAAATTGGTGAACGTAGACTGCGAAGGGAGATTATATGGACAACATAAAGCTTTCTGTAAGAGAATTGGTTGAATTCATTTATAAAAGCGGAGATATTAATGTAAGAAATTTAAGCGTTGACAGAGCAATGGAAGGAATTAAGGCTCATAAGATTCTTCAGAATCAAATGGGAGAAAACTATCATAAGGAATTCTATTTGAAAAACGAATTCATTCTTAATGATATTATGTTTTTAGTTGAAGGCAGAGCTGACGGCATTCTAATTGAAGACGATGAAATAACAATAGATGAAATAAAATCAACATATACAGAGCTAAGTTTGATTAATGATGAATACAACAATGCTCATATGGCACAGGCTAAATGCTATGGTTATATGTACGGACTGCTGAACAATTTGGAAAAGCTGAATATACAGCTAAGATACTATAATCTTGATACCAAAGAAACAAAAACAATAAAACAGAAATTTTCAATGGAAGAATTAAAAGTATTTTTTTATACTCTTCTTAATACATATATAGATTGGGCAGATACAGTCATAAACCTTCGAAAAGAAAGAAACAAAACAATTAAGGAAATAAGTTTTCCTTATGAAAACTATCGAAAAGGACAAAGAGATTTTTCAGTGGCTGTGTACCTGTCAATAAGGTCAGGGAAAAAAATATTTGCACAGGCACCAACTGGAGTGGGAAAGACAATATCTGTTTTATTTCCTGCAATAAAATCCCTGTATGAAAAAAACTCTAAAATATTTTATCTTACAGCCAAATCATCCACAAAGACTATAGCATTCAACACTGTTAAAATGATGTATGAAAAAGGTCTTAAGATGAGAACAACCGTTATTACTGCCAAGGATAAAATATGCTTCATGGATGAAACAAAATGCGAACCGGAATACTGCCCTTATGCTAAAGGTTATTATGACAAGCTTAATATACCATTAAGAGAAACAATAAAGAATGATTGCATGTATGACCGTGAGTTTATTGAAAGATTAGGAAAAAAACACGAGCTGTGTCCTTTTGAACTGAGCCTTGATTTGTCGTATATGTCAGATATAGTTATTTGCGATTACAATTATTATTTTGACCCGAGAGTTGCGCTACAGAGAGAAGAGCTATTTAACAAGGACAAGGATATTCTTCTCATAGATGAGGCTCATAACCTTGAAGATCGAGCACGAAACATGTATTCTCCCGAAATAATTAAAGAAGAATTTTATGAAGTTTATAAAATTATGAAATCTGAGAAAAGCTTAAGCAAGGAATTGTTTAATATAAATAAAAAATTTATTAATATAAAAAAGAGTATCGATGAAGCACAAATATTAAAGGTACCTCCTGAAGAATTGATAGACGCTTTAAGAAAATTTATCACTAAGGCTGAGAAGTATTTCAACGAAAAGAAAAGTGAAAAAGTTCCGGATGCACTCACGGATATATATTTTAAAAGTACATTTTTTATAAAAATATCGGAAATTATGGATGATAATTTTTGCTATTATGCTGATTTAACAAACAATAAAACAATGGTGAAAATATTCTTGATTGACCCTTCACAAGTGTTGAAGGAAATTGAGAAAAAAGCTCGGTCATCAATTTTCTTTTCAGCAACATTAACTCCATTGAAGTATTTCAGATATATTTTAGGGGGAGAGGAAGATGATTATTTATTAAAGTTAAGCTCTCCTTTTGATATAAATAATTTGAACTTAATGATAACTTCGGATTTATCAATGAAATATACAAAGAGGGATTCAAATATTGAAAAAGCATGTGAATATATCAATACTTTGATAACAGAGAAAAAAGGAAATTATATGATATTTTTCCCCTCTTATTATTTTATGAACAAGGTTTACTCAGTATATGAATCATTGTATGATACCTTCAACATAACAGTTCAAAGTCAAGGGCTCAATGAAGAAGAACAGAGGGATTTAATTAACAGGTTTGAAAATGAACACAATGTGGTGCTTTTCACTGTTGTAGGCGGTATTTTTTCTGAAGGAATTGATTTACCCCTTGAAAAATTAATAGGTGCAGTTATAATAGGTACCGGGATACCACAGATTTCTTTTGAAAGAAATATAATAAAATCATTCTTTGACGAAAAAATGAATTCCGGTTATGATTTTGCATACAAATTTCCGGGTTTCAACAAAATCCTTCAGTCAGCCGGCAGGGTAATTCGAACGGAAGAAGATAAGGGAGAAGTACTGCTGATTGACTCAAGGTTTTGCCAATATACATATTTAAAACTATTTCCAGACCACTGGAAACATTTTAAGAAAATTTGTTCCGCAGAAGATATAAAAAAATTATTGTAAAGATTAGGAGAGTAAAATGATAAATATAATATCTGATAAAAATGTTATGAATAATCAAATTATTACCAAGGAAGAAATAGAGCCTCTTATTAATGATGCAAAAATATATGAGGTAATAAGGGTTATCGAAGGAAGGGCAATTTTTTTAAAAGAACATTTTCAACGTATGAATGAAAGCATACACTTAAGTGGAATTGAAGGAAGCTTAAACTATGAAGAGTTCAAGAACTCCGCAGAATTGCTGATAAAAGAAAATTCCTTCAAAAACTTAAACATCAGAGTTTCTTATTTTTACGATAAAAAACCTTTTACATTATTCTACTTTATTGAAAGTTACTATCCTTCCAAGGAAGAATTCATTGAAGGAGTTCATACCATTGCGGTGAAAATGGAAAGAGCAAACCCAAATGTTAAAGCCTTTCAAAAAGAGTTTAAGGATAATGTGACAAGAATTATTAAAGAAGAAAAAGCTTTTGAAGCGATATTAATAAATCACGATGACACAGTCAGTGAAGGAAGCAAATCAAATATCTTTTTTGTAAAAGACAATAAGCTAATAACATCGCCGGATTCCTCAGTTCTTTTGGGCGTTACAAGAAACAAGGTTATAAGTGTTTGTGAAGAAAATCTAATAGAGGTTGAAAAAAGGATAATTAGATTAGATGAGATAGAGAGCTTCGACGGTGTATTCTTAACAGGGACATCAAATGACGTGCTGCCAATAAAAACCATAGACGATATGCTCTTTAATTCTTCTGAAAATGAAGTTGTGAAGAGGGTGTCAGGGCTGTATTTGGAGGAAGTTAGGAAAGAGATTGAATAGTGGCATTCCTTGAAAAAAACAGGGATAGGTCATGAACACAAAAATGGCCTGATGGCCATTGTTGTGAAGCATTAATATGCATAAAAGGGGTATTGGGAATATATTTGGTTATCGGGGGGGATAACCAATAACAATTATAGCAAACATAAAATTATTATGCAA
>JAQVRY010000003.1:29640-40270 GCA_028700795.1 Tissierellia bacterium
ACACAAAAATGGCCTGATGGCCATTGTTGTGAAGCATTAATATGCATAAAAGGGGTATTGGGAATATATTTGGTTATCGGGGGGGATAACCAATAACAATTATAGCAAACATAAAATTATTATGCAAGCTTTTTTTACAAATTTCGCGTTCTCATGGTGCCTGGCAGTTACTGTTCACACCCAATGGGTGTCATCCTGAGCAAAGCGAAGGATCCCATCTTTTAAAACCTGAGATTCTTCGGACTAAAGCCCTCAGAATGACGCAGCTTGGCACACTCATTATTGTATGTGTGAACTGTAACGCCTGGCACCCCACACAAATTGAGAGGTAGATATGATAATATATTTGGATAACAGCGCAACAACAAAAGTAAGAGATGAAGTATTGAAAGAAATAGTTGATTCAAACGAGAATTACTACGGTAATCCTTCTTCACTGCACAGGATGGGATTATTGGTTGAAAAGAAAATTGATGAAGCCAGAAAGTCTTCAGCTAAATTAATATGTGCAAAGCCTGAGGAGATATATTTTACAGGAGGAGGAACGGAAAGCAATAATATTGCAATTTTCTCACATCTGTCAAACTTAAATAAAAACAACAATGTTATTACCACTAAAATTGAGCACCCTTCCGTATACAATGTTTTTAAGCAAATTGAAGAAAAGTGCTTAGTTAAGTATCTTGATACGGATGAAAACGGAAGAATAAATATTCAAAAGCTCTATGATATGGTCGATGAAAACACCATTCTAATATCAATTATGCATGTTAATAATGAAATAGGCACAGTGCAGGAGCTTAATAAGATTACTGAAATCATAAAAAGAAAAAATACAAATACAAAACTGCATGTAGATGCAGTTCAATCTTATGGGAAAATCAAAATTGATGTACATAAAGTTCCCATTGATACATTATCGTTCAGCAGTCACAAAATCCACGGACCTAAGGGAGTAGGAGGATTGTATGTATGCTCCGGTTTAAATATAGCCCCTTTAATCTACGGAGGCGGTCAGGAGAGAGGAATTCGCTCAGGAACCGAGAACACCACAGGAATTATAGGCTTTGGTAAAGCCTGTGAGTTATTGTATGAAAGTTTTAACCAGGAAGTAGATAGACTATACGACTTAAAAGATACATATATGAAGAGACTGGAAGAAGAAGTTAAAGATATAAAGTTCAACAACCCAAAGGATGGAGCTCCTCATATTATAAATGTATCCTTCAAAAATGTACCGGGGGAAGTATTGGTTCACTATTTGGAAGATAAGGATATATACGTTTCCACCGGCTCCGCATGCTCTTCAAAATCAAGAGATAACCGGATATTAGATGCAATAAATCTGAGCAAGGAGTACCAAGAAGGAACTATACGAATAAGTTTAGGCCATTTTAACACATTTGATGAAGTAGAATATGTAATTGAAATTATTAAACAATCAGTGAAAGACATTAGAAACATAACAAAGAGAGGATAAATATGTACAATATAGTTGCAGTAAGCTTTGGAGAATTGTTTTTAAAAGGAAAAAACAGAGGCTCATTTGAACATAAATTAATTCAGCAAATTAAGTATGCTATTAAGGATTTTAATGATGTTTCCGTATACAAAGATTCGGGCAAAGTATATGTTGAAACGGAAAATGAAGGGGATATGGATGAGATAGTTGAAAAGGTAAGAAAGATTTTTGGCATATCAAATATAAGCCCTTCTATTAAAACAACCAAGGATGTTGATATAATTATTGAAAAAACAATTGAATTGTTTAGATACCTGTTAAATAAGCAGGATATTAAAACATTTAAAATAAAGACCAAGAGAAGCGACAAAGGGTTTCCGATTAAATCAATGGACTTCAGTGCTTTAATGGGCGGAAAAATTTTGGAAAATTTCAGCTCGGTAACAGTTGATGTTCATTCTCCGGATGTGGAGGTTTTTATAGATATAAAAAAATCCTGCTACATATCATCCGAAAAAATCAGAAGCTTGGGAGGGCTTCCTGTAGGTTCAAACGGGAAAGCACTGCTTTTACTTTCAGGTGGAATTGACAGTCCCGTTGCAGGATATATGATTGCCAAAAGAGGCGTTGAAATAAATGCACTTTATTTTCATACATATCCATTTACGTCTGAGAGAGCAAACGAAAAGGTTTTAAAACTAAAAGAAAAATTAGAAGAGTATTGCGGGGAAATTAAATTGTACAGTATTAATATGCTTGAAATACACAAAGCAATAAGAGAATTTTGCAGAGAAGAAGAAACTACCATATTGGCAAGGCGTTTTATGATGCGCATCGCTGAAAAAATCGCATTGGAGAATAAAATGGATATGCTCATTACAGGAGAAAGCTTAGGTCAAGTTGCAAGCCAGACAATGAAGTCAATGATTGTTATTGAAAATGCAATTAATATACCTATTCTTAAACCCTTAGTGGGATTAGACAAATCTGAGATAATAGAAATTGCTCGTGAAATAGGCACTTATGAAACTTCGATTCTGCCCTATGATGACTGCTGCTCTGTTTTTGCTCCCAAACATCCTTTAATCAATCCTAAGCTTGAAAATATCAAAAGGTCTGAAAGTAATTTAAATGTCCAAGAATTAATTGAGAGGGTATGTTTGACATTGGAAATTCAATAACATATATGGTGTATTTTTATTTTATATAGGTATCACATATTTTCCTATCTGACATATATTGAATTATAAATTAAGAGAGGTGAGTTATATGTCAGATGAAGTAAGAGCTACAAATTTTAGATGCTGCGATGACAGATCTAATGATTGGCTTGAATGGTTAATTATATTGGGGGTTATATTTTTTCTGTTAGGAGGAAATAGTTTCTTTGGTAGAGGATTCGGAAGATAGTACTTATCAGAAATGCGGCTTAAACGGTCGCATTTTTTTGGTGCATATCTCTGCGTATATCCAAAACAAAGTTATCACTTGATTTTCTATTATTTAGGTTGTATACTAATCTTTAATATATTAGGAGGATGTGGACAAAATGTACAAAGTAGCACTATTTTGTAATATGCCTCAGGAAACTTTAAATTTGCTACCTGAGGATAAATACAACTTAATAAGGAAAGAAACATCTGAAGCTGACGGAATTATAATGAGAAGCTTAGATATTCATAGTATGAAGTTTTCAAAACAACTTAAAGCCATAGCCAGATCAGGGGCAGGAGTGAACAATATTCCTGTTGAAAGATGCTCAGAAGAAGGCATTGTTGTATTCAATGCCCCCGGAGCAAATGCCAATGCAGTTTGTGAGTTAACATTTTTAGGTCTTTTGATGAGCTCAAGAAAAGTAATAGACAGTATAGATTGGACAAAGAAGTTAGAAAACGACATCGTTAAAACTGTGGAAAAAGAAAAATCTCAATTTGTGGGACCGGAGCTTAAAGGGAAAACACTTGGGGTTATAGGACTTGGAAATGTGGGACATCTTGTTGCAAACTTAGGAATTAAATTAGGTATGGAAGTTATCGGATATGACCCTTATATTTCCGTAAAAAACGCATTGTCATTATCCTGGGATGTTCAATATACCGGTGATATTACTGATTTATATACAAGCAGCGATTATATTACCATTCATGTTCCTTATAATAATGAAACAAAAAACTATATAAATAAAGATAATATTAAATTGATGAAGGACGGTGTAAAGGTTTTAAATTTTGCTCGTCACGGAGTAATTAACGAGGATGATTTAATAGAAGCCTTAGAAAATGACAAGGTAGGTTATCATGTTTCAGACCTGCCAAACGAAAAACTTTTAAGAGCAAAAAATACATTATGCATTCCTCATTTGGGAGGCTCTACAATTGAAGCGGAAGAAAACTGTGCTGAAATGGCTGTTACAGAGCTAACAGAATACTTGGAAAAGGGTAATATTACAAATTCCGTTAATTTCCCCGACTGCTCCATGGACAGGTATCCGGGAACAGACAGGATTGTTGTATTGAATAAGAATATTCCCAATATGATAGGTAAAATGACTACTGCACTTGCATCTCACAATGTTAACATAATAGGGATGGTCAATAAATCAAAAGGTGACTATGCTTGCAATATTATAGACGTAATAGGCGAGTTTAATGAGGATAAGCTAAATGAACTTGCAGAGCATTATGGCATATTAAGAGTAATGCTTATTAAAAATAAGAGGTCTAATAAATGAAAAAAGTCAACATATACTCGGATGGAGCCTGCAGCAAGAATCCGGGTCCCGGAGGATATGGAGTAATATTGGAATACAAAGGACATGAAGTTGAACTTTCAGGCGGTGAAGAAAATACAACTAACAATCAAATGGAGCTTTTGGGAGTTATTAAAGGACTTGAAGCTTTAAAAGAGCCCTGCGATGTTACAATTGTAACTGACTCAAAATATGTTACGGATTCCTTCAATAAAGGATGGATTGATTCCTGGCAGAAAAAGGGTTGGAAGAAATCTGACGGAAAGGCAGTTTTAAATAAGGAATTATGGCAAAGACTTTTAAAGGCAAAGGAAGCGCATAAAGTTAAATTTGTTCATGTACCAGGTCACAAGGGACATAGCTACAACGAAAGATGTGATAAATTAGCTGTAGAAGAAAGAAAAAAGTTTGAAATAAAGTAAAGATATATATTATGGAAACATTCACCTTCTAATGAATATTATAAACTAACAAATTATAATATGAGGTGATTATAGTGATTTATAGACAAAATAATCAATTATGCCCTAATATATATTCAATGCCATACGAGGTGCGACCGGGAGACACGTTAAATTCCATCGCAGCAAGATTTGGTACAAATTTAGTAGGCCTGATTGAATTAAATCCTACATTAAGATTAAGGTCATTAACGGAAGGAATGACTATATGTGTGCCAAGAGTTCCTGAAAGACCGCCATGTATAGGTGGTGCCTATTATGCCATAATGGAAGGAGATAGTTTCTACAACTTAGCGCAAAGATACAGTATTCCTTTAAATTTGCTCTTAGAAGCCAATCCGGAAGCAAATCCCTATGATTTGAAAGTAGGTCAGGAAATATGCATTCCTAATGTTCCTGCCGGGTGTCCTTTCGGTACTGTTGTGACTATACAAGAAGGAACAAGGTTAAGTGATATACTAATATCTTACAATTTAAGTTTAAATGAATTAAGAGAAGCAAATTTTGATTTCAATCCTAATATTATTGTACCCGGAACCGAACTATGCATACCACCGGAAGCATTTATGCAGTGTCCTGCAGGAACAACTACAGAATATGTAATTCAAGCAGGAGATAGTCTTTCAACGGTGGCAATAGCCAATAATATTACACCTTCAGTATTACTTATTGCAAATCCTCATTTGAGACCGGCAAACTTTTTGATTGTAGGAACACGTGTGTGTATTCCTTCAGTATAAAGACTATGAGAAATTGGGTTAGGGCACGCAGGGGAATGCAACAAATTTGTTTACTCCCGTTGGTCGCACAAATTTGGCATTCTATGCGGTTGACCTACCGACCATCTGTTCATCGCTATCGCTCGAACATATGGGGTTAGGGCATACACAAAAAACACAGCAGTAATCTGCTGTGTTTTTTTAATATTATCTAATACTAATCTAATACTAATGATGGAGGAGAATATACTCTGGATCCCATTTCTGAATTAAGCATATATAAGCCTTTGGCATCAGAACCAAAAAGATTATATTTTGTTATCAGATCATCTGAGTTCTTTTCTTCTTCTCCTTGCTCCATTATGAACCAGTCTAAAAACTGCATTGCTCTGAAGTCCTTTATTTCATTTGCTGCTGCATATATATTGTTTATTGATGCAGTTACATACTGCTCATGTTTTAATGCTTCAGCAAGCGGAGAAGCAAAGCTGTCAAATTTTACATCTGGAGCTTTTATTTCTTCCAATGTTACTTTTTCTTGATTATTCTGCATATACTGCATGAACAGCATCGCATGGTCTCTTTCTTCTTGTGCTTGAATTTTAAACCAGTTTGCAAATCCATCCAATCCGTTGTCAATATAGTAATTTGCCATATCCAGATACAGATATGCGGAATACAATTCCTTATTAACCTGTTCATTCATTAATTTTGCAACTTTATCGTTTATCATAAAAAACTCCTTTATAATTATTGTTAATCAATATATACCCCATAATAATATTTTAAAACAAATATTCACTTCTTTTGTTATGATTCATAAACTATATGGAGGTGATTGCAGTGTATGATGAAAAAATCGTTACAACAGGCATAAGTCAGGGGAAATTATTTCTATTTATAATGGAACTATTAAATGGTAATTACTCATTTAAAAAAGCTTTACAATTAGGAGCAAGTGACAGTCATGCAATTCACAGCATAGAAGTTCTTGAAGATGCGGTGTATATGGCAGATTCCTTCAATAACAAGATATATAAATTTGACAGCAAAAATGAATTTTTAGAAACAAACGTAGGAAGAGACCCTCGTCATATGTGTATGGACAAAGAAAATATATATGTTGCAAATTTTGAATCTGACAATATTTCAATCATAGAGATAGATTCCTTCGTATTGACAGGCTCCATACCTGCGGGCATGAAAGCACATGATGTAATCTATTCAGAAAAAAACAACTCACTTTACACATCCTGCTACGAAGAAAATGAAGTGGTGGAATACAGTATTGACACGGGAATTAGAAGACGATTCAAAACAGATGGTAAGCCCATGCATATATTTGTGTTAAATGACACAATAATAGTAATGACTTATTATGTCAATGGGAATGTTCAAACAAAAATAAATTTTATTAATTTATTAAACGGAAACATTGAAGATTTAATTAACATAGATGGGCTTGCATCAGATTTATTACTGGATTATGAAAATAATATGCTGTATATATTAAATATAGTTGATAAAAGTCTTTACATTGCTAATGCCTCATCAAGAAATAGTATTAAAAAAATATATTTGGGGGGATATCCGGAATCTATTTCTTGCAGCAGCAAAAATATCTATGTTACAAATTCTAAGAAACAGCAAATTGATATTATAGAAAAAAAGGGGCACAACTTAAGCTCCTTAAAACTTATGTTTATCCCTAATTTAATAAAGGTTATCCATTAATTTGTTAATGCATTAATAATTTGTCCAAATATTTTCTCAGGTGCGGCTTCCCATTTTCTAATAATATTTTTAGCCGTAATTTCATCAGTCACATTTATGCTTATATTAAAAATAGTTGTTGAGTTTTCCGTGACTTGAAGAGATACAATATATTCATCATCTTTTCTTTTATAATAATGACCAAATATTTCTCTCTGCTTTTTTATATGTTTTCTTATGCCGGAAAAATTCTTTTCTACTTCATTTATAAAATATTCGGGGAGTTTATCACCAAACATTTCTAACGTAGCCTTGCCTGATTTTGAAACCGAGTAATACTCATTTCCGTTATATGGCTTAAGGTGCGTGAACTTAACTTCGCAAAGGTCACTTAACAAAAGCTGCAATGTGAAATAATCCATCATACCATATTCCAATATATAATTTGTAATTTCATTATTTGTCAAAGGTATATCAATATAATCCAATATATATAAAAGCTTAAGCTTATCTTGCGCATTTTTGTTATTGCTTTTCAATTTTTTACCTCCAAGATTCCAAAATTGGGGACATTCCTTCTACCATCAAAGACTATCCCTAAACAGGAAGGTGCGCCCCCCCTCCTTCATTATATCAAACAAGCAGTTAATAATAAACAAGAATTTGAAAATACTTCATATGGACATTTATGCTTGAATAATATAGAATAAAGTTACAGAAAGAGGAGAGCAAATGAAAAAGATAATTATTTTAATAGCATTATTAATGATGACAGGATGTACAGCTCCCACAGCAGAAACTCCCGAGGAGCCTCCTGTTGTTGAAGCTCCGGTTGATGTACATCCGGAAGAACAAGAAACTGATACTGATAAGTCAAATGAAGAGGACAAAGACTTAACTGAAGAAGATATTATTGCATCCATTGATATGTCGTTGAACCCTAATGAGCTTGGAGAAATTATGATCTTGATGTATCATGGAGTAGGACCGGAAGAATCAGTATGGCAGAGAACTCCCGATAATTTTCGCAAAGATTTGGAATACATGTATCAAAACGGTTATCGCATGATAAGCTTAAACGATTATGCCAAGGGAGAAATCAAAACAGAAGCAGGATTTACTCCCATAATACTCACATTTGACGATGGAAGGCAGAATAATTTTAATTTTATAGAAGTAAATGGAGAAATGGTATTAGACCCTGATTGTGCTGTTGGAATTATGGAAGAATTTAAGAACAAATATCCTGATTTTAATGTAACTGCAAGCTTCTTTTTAGGAACTAATCCATTCGGTCAAAAAGAATATGCTCAAGAAAAACTTGATTGGATTATTGATAACGGATATGATTTGGGCAATCACACATATAGCCATAATGAAATGTCAAAATTAAACTCGGATGAAATACAAATTGAAATAGGCTCTGTAAATAATATAATAAAACAATATTTACCTGATTATGTGGTAGAAACACTTGCTCTTCCTCATGGCAGCAATCCTAAGGATGAATTTATTGAATCAATGCTAAAAGGCGAATATGAAGGCAATAAATACGAGACTATTGCAGTCTTAGACGTAGGCTGGAGGCCGTCTTACTCACCATTTGATACATTGACGAATTTCAACAGTCTTTACCGTGTGACAGCAAGTGAAATCAACGTAGATAACTGTGGTATATACGATTATTTCAAATCATACGAAGATAATATCCGAGAAAGATTCATAAGCGACGGAAATCCTGATGTAGTAACCATTCCAAAAAGACACAGCGAATATCTTAACATGGATATTGTAGAAGACCGGTTGGTAAATGTTTACGAATAAAGAGCATCTTCACTTTTTAGGGAGCTTTGATCCCTTTTTATTAATATTTTGAGAAAACTAAGAAATATGATATACTGTGCTGAAGGAGGGATTACGTGAATTTAAAAGAAATAATTTCAAAAAGTGACAATATTGTATTTTTTGGCGGAGCAGGTGTTTCAACTGAAAGCGGCATACCTGATTTTAGAAGTACTGACGGATTATACAGCACAAAATATAAATATTCGCCTGAAATGATGGTTTCTCACAGTTTTTTCAAGACTAACACTGAAGAGTTCTTTGACTTTTACAAAAATAAAATGATTTTTCCCGATGCCATGCCCAATGGTGCCCATAAGAAACTTGCAGAACTTGAAAAGGAAGGGAAGGTAAAAGCTGTTATAACCCAGAATATTGACGGTCTTCACCAGAAAGCCGGAAGCAGAAATGTATTGGAGCTTCATGGGTCAGTACACAGAAATTACTGTATGAAATGCGGGAAATTCCATGATGTGAATTTTATTATAAAGTCAAAGGGCATTCCAAAATGCCAGTGCGGAGGAATTGTTAAGCCTGATGTTGTATTGTATGAGGAAAGTCTTAACAGCGATGTTATAGAAAGCTCCGTTGACTTTATAGAGAAAGCAGATGTTTTAATTATCGGAGGAACATCTTTAGTGGTATATCCTGCTGCAGGCCTTATCAATTATTTTAAGGGAAGTAAATTGGTACTGATAAACAAATCATCAACTCCTATGGATGAAAGGGCTGATTTGGTTATTAATGACAGCATTGGCAAGGTATTCGAAGATTGAAAAAGTCAATTCATAACTTTACACATCTTTTATATTATGATATAATTTATTATAAACTGAATAGCTCCGAGTATAACGGCCTAAGAATTTATTTATGGCCTTATGCCGATAGGGTTTGATTGGAAACGGTCAAGCCTCCTGATGGAAAGGAGAATATAAATACGAAAAATAACAGTGTTTCCATCAGAGGTGCTGTTTTTTATTGGACATGTTTTTGATTTATATTTAGGTTTTTAAATTAAATAAATAAAACTTATGGAGGAGATTATGAAAAAGTTTAAAGTTATTTCATTAGTATTGGCATTAGTGATGATTTTGTCACAATCATTGGCTTTTGCAGAAGAAAGTTTTGCAGTTGAAATAGGAGGTTCTTTGGTTGAAACAGAGCTTAAGCTAAATCTTGAAGAATTAAAAGGAATGCCCGAGGAAGCACAAATAGCACAGGACTATGTTTACAACTCTAAGGGCGGAGAAAAAACTGTACAGATTAAAGGTGTGAGCTTAGCTTATTTATTAAAGGAAAAAGCAGGAGTTACTGCTGAAGAAGGAAATGTAGAATTTTTTGCAGCTGATGAATGGCCGATTGACCCACAGACCCTTCAAGATGTTCTAAATGATGAACTGAAATTTGTTTTGGCTTATGAGGTAGATGGTGAGGCTATAGACAATGACGAAGCTGTAATTGAAGAAATAACAGTTTACAGAAATTTAAAAGAAGAAGGCGAGTTTAACACTGTTTTTAAATTGGTTAATAAAATTATTGTAGGTGAAGCTGAAGCAGTTGAAGAAGAAACTCCTGAAGAAGAAGTACCCGATACCGAAACTCCTGAAGAAGAAACGGAAGAAGTTGTTTTCACTGATATAATTGAAGAATATAAATTTGCAGAAGAAGCTATTTATGATCTTGT
>JAQVRY010000054.1 GCA_028700795.1 Tissierellia bacterium
AAGAACACCTTTAAATGCTATTACCGGAATGACATATTTGCTTAAAGAAACTCAACTCACATCAATTCAAAATATGTATGCTGACAGGATTGTTTTGGCATCTTCAACTATGCTGAACATTATTAATGATATTTTGGATTTTTCGAAAATCGAAGCTGGAAAAGAAGAGTTGGAAATCACAACTTTCAATTTGGATGAGATTATTAACAATGTTGTGAATATAGTGTCTTATAAATTTGATGAGCAGGGAATTGAATTTAAGTTATTTAAAGATACTAAAGTTCCAAATTGGTTTTTTGGCGATAAAAATCGTATTGAACAGATACTTCTTAATGTTTTGAATAATGCAGCAAAATTTACCGATTCAGGGTATGTTCACCTAAGTGTACGCCTTATAGAAAAAGAAAAAGAAAAATATCACCTAGCGTTTTGTATAAAAGATACCGGTATTGGAATGAATGAGGAGCAAGTAAAGAACCTATTTGTACCTTTTACACAAGGAGACATCAGTATTAACAGACGGTTTGGAGGTTCGGGGTTGGGTTTATCAATTGTAAAGAATCACGTAGATCTTATGGGAGGGCAAATTCAAGTTTCAAGCTCATTAGGAGAAGGCACGACTTTTGTAATTAATTTGTCATTAAACATGTATAAAGAAATGGAAAATGATATATACAAACAGACAGCATTAACAGAAGAGCAGCCTAAGGAAAAAGAGGATATCATACAAACAAAACTTAAAAAAAAGCAAAGTGTATTGGTTGCTGAAGATAACAAGACAAATCAGTTAATAATTAAATCCCTGCTGAAACAGGCAGGTATTAATTCGATTTTAGCAGCTAACGGCAAAGAAGCAATTGAACTTTATATACAGCTAAAAGATAAAATAGATTTGATTTTAATGGATTTACATATGCCGATTATGAATGGCTATGATGCAGCACAGGAAATCAGAAAGATATCCGGTAGTGTACCTATAGCGGCAATGACTGCAGATGTGATTACCGGTGTTAAGGAAAAATGCAAGGAAAACGGTATATATTATTATATAAGCAAACCTTTTGAACCAGAGAGTTTTATTCAAACAATTAAGGATATTCTTATGGAAAATGAGGATAATTCCCAAAATTTGATTATTCTTGATAAGGAATTAGGACTAAAAAACATGGGTGGTGATAAAGAGATTTATCTACAAGTAATAGAAGAGTATTATATGGAAAATAAATATATCTTGGATAAACTTTTACTTGCAGTTAGTGAAAAAAGATATGACGATGCTGCACAAATTGTACATAAGGTTAAAAGCAGTTCAGGTAGTATAGGTGCAAAAGAACTTTATAATCTGTCAATAAAGCTTCAAAAAGCTTTAGAGGATGAAAATGAAATAGAGATATCTCTTTTGCAACAAAAATACCATAAAGTTTTAAGGAAGCTTCTTGATGAAGTTGATGAATTTATTAATGAAAAAGTCAGTAATATAAATAGACTATGAAAGGAGAATATTATGGCTGCAAAAATTTTAATAGTTGATGACTCGGCAACAGACCGATTGATTATTAAAAAAAATTTAAGTAAATACAACGTACTCACTGCATGTGACGGAGCCGAAGCCATGAGCTTAATTGACGAGCACGAAGATATTGACATAATATTACTTGATTTGAATATGCCTAATATGGATGGATTCCAGGTACTAGGGGTTTTGAATACCAGCGAACGATATCAAAAATTGCGCACCATAATACTGACTAATGATAATGAATTGAAAAATGAAATAAAAGGGTTAAAAATGGGCGCGGTTGATTATATAAGAAAGCCAATAAATATGGACTCCTTACAGGCAAGAATAAATGTACATCTTGAATTTCTTAAATTACAGCATTTATATGAGCAAAAGCTCTATGAACAGAGTCTAATATTTGACGAGATAGAGGATTCTTTGAAGGAAAGCGAGCGAAGTAAATCGGTTCTTCTTTCCCACCTTCCCGGCTTGGCTTATAGATGCAATTACGACCGTGATTGGACAATGCAGTATGTTTCTGCGGGATGTTTTAATCTAACCGGATATACTGCGGAAAGCCTTATAAATAACAGAGACTTATCTTTTAACGATTTAATCGTACCTGAGTATCGTAAGCCTCTTTGGAAAGAATGGAAGCGTATATTAGCTAAGAAGTTACCTTTTAAATATGAATATGAAATAATGACTGCTCAGGGGGAACGGAAATGGATTTTAGAGATGGGACAAGGAGTTTATGATAATGAAGGTGAAGCGGAGGCTCTTGAAGGAATTATACTTGATATCTCAGAACGAAAAGAATTTGAAAATAATCTTAAATATATAAGTGAACATGATACATGGACAGGTCTGTATAATCGCAGATGTTTAGAAATTCTATTAGCTCAAGATGCACAGATACAGACAACCGATAAAAGGGCTGTTATTAGTATAAATTTAAGTACAATACATTCATTAAGTTTAACTTATGGGTTTCATTATAGCATGGAATTAATTAAAAAAGCTGCGGATACACTTAAGAAGCATTGTACCGATGAGCGTCAATTATATTATACATATGAAAATCATTTCGTTTTCTATATAAAAGATTATAAGGATAAAAATGAATTAACATTATTTTGTGAGGATGTTATCAGTACATTGGAATCAATTCTTAGCATAGAGAGAATCAGCGGAGGAATAGGAATTATCGAAATAGATGAAAATAATAAGTATAACATTCAGCAATTGTTAAAAAATCTTCTGATTGCAACTGAAAAGGTACTAAATTTGAATAATAGAGAATTTGGATTTTGTTTTTTCAATACAGATATGGAAGCGGAAATAATCCGCGAAGAGAAGATAAAAGATGAGCTTGCTGATATTGAAGTAAATAAAAATTATGATGGCATTATTATGCAATTTCAGCCGATTCTGGATATTAAATCAAATAGAATATCAGATTTTGAAGCATTGGTAAGAATAAAAAGCAGCAAATTAGGGTTGTTAAAACCCTTTGATTTCATTCCACTAGCTGAAGAAACAAAGCTTATTATTCCATTAGGATATAAAGTATTAATACAAGCATTTGAATTCTTAAACAAGCTGAAGGAAAATGGATATGATAATATCAACGTATCAATTAACATTTCTGTTGTCCAGCTGGTAGGAAATGATTTTGCTAAAAATATTTTTGAGCTTATAGATGAAATGCAGGTTAATCCTGCAAATATTATCCTCGAGATTACAGAGTCAATGTTTGCTTCAGACTATCCTGAAATAAATAGGATTTTAGGCAAACTGATAGATTTAGGGATAAAAATTGCTTTAGATGACTTTGGTACAGGATATTCATCATTGGCAAGGGAACGTGAGCTAAATGTCAATATCGTAAAATTAGATAAATATTTTAGTGATAAATTATTAAGGCTAAATAATGAGGAGTCTATAACAAACGACATTATTTCAATGTTTCATAAGTTGGGGCATATCATAATAGCAGAAGGGGTAGAACACGAAAGGCAAAGACGATTTTATGAAAATTCCGGATGCGACAAATTACAGGGGTATTTGATTAGTGAGCCTCTTGATAAAGATGATGCAATCGAATTTCTAAGAAAACAATGAACACATTTGAACTGGGGACATTCCTTGAAAGAGTAATCACAAGATGTTACCCTGCTTTCAAGGTGTGTCCCCATACCTTATTATATTATCCTTGAATATTTAATTTAATTCTTAGCTTTTCAAGCATGTCTTTTGTCATGGAATCTAAGTCATATTCCGGATTCCAATCCCATTCTTCTCTTGCATATGAATCATCTAAAGAATTAGGCCACGAATCAGCTATTTCCTGTCTTATAGGATCAACATCATAGTCAAGCTTAAATTCCGGCATAAATTTTCTTATGGATTCAGCTAACATTTCAGGTTCAAAACTCATGGCAGAAACGTTAAAGGCATTGCGATGCTTTAGTCTGTCCGGAGCTGCTTCTATTAAGTTAATTATTGCTCTTAGTGCATCCGGCATATACATCATATCCATATAAGTTCCTTTTTGGATGAAGCTTGAGTATTTTTTATTTCTCAAGGCTTCATAGTATATATGTACTGCATAGTCTGTCGTGCCTCCCCCGGGCAGCGTTTTGTATGAAATAAGTCCCGGAAAACGAACGCCTCTTGTGTCAACACCAAACCTTTTATAGTAATAGTCACATAATAATTCACCGGCAACCTTAGTTACTCCATACATTGTTGTGGGTCTTTGAATTGTATCTTGGGGAGTATTATCTTTCGGAGTTGCAGGACCAAAGGCTGCAATGGAAGATGGTGTATATACCATGCAGTTTTTTTCTTTGGCAATTTCTAAAATATTGTATAAACCGTTCATATTTATATTCCAACATTGTTGAGGCTCTTTTTCTCCAACTGCAGACAATATGGCAGCAAGGTTAACAATGGTGTTTATTTTATGTTTATCCACTACTGATGCCAATGTTTCCGGGTCATTGACATTTATGACTTCAAATGGACCTGATTCAATTAGTTTCTCATGTCCTTCCTTTATTCTTCTGCTGCTGGCTACTACATTGTCTGAACCATAAATTTTTCTCATTTCTTCAGCTAATTCGGAGCCTATTTGTCCCAATGCCCCTGTGATTAAAATTTTTCTCAATTAATTACCTCCTATGAATTGACTACGTGCCATTATATAATTACTTATATGATAACATAAAATTTGTAAAATATATATATAAGTTTCAAATAAATACTATTTTTTTCAACAAAATATGAGAATTGTCTTCAAATAGAGGACGTTTTGTCTAATTAATTACTATGATGATGCTAATGTTTATAATTGATATTGGCTGAAGAAAATGTTATTATTGATTAGAGAAATAAAGAAATTCCATAGGAGAGATTGGACTGTTCACATTAATGAATATGATTTCAGGGATGAACTGATAGAAGTTGCCGTAGACTTATTTAGGGAAATATTGCTGCATTAACGAGACCAATGATGCAGATAATTAGTTGACATAGGAGAAAAATTACATGAAAAATATAAAGGATGTTTATAAAAGTTTGGCATGCAAATTAAATTATCCTCATATTCCTGAGAGTATGTTAAAGGATATAAAAGGACCTGTATTGCTTCATATAAGTGATACACCTTCAGAAATCTACAATGGCATTTTCAAAATAATTGATATTTTGAAACCTCAGTATATTATACATACAGGTGACCTGGCAGATAATATTAAGTTAGAGGTTCAAAAAGACAGAGTCAACAGCTATCGCAATAGAGTAAAAGAGCTTGTCGAAGGCTTGGAGAGGAATGACACAAAGGTTTATTATTTGATGGGTAATCATGATAACTATGAAGCTGTCTGTCAAATAACCAAGAATGGTACAATTTTGGAAGAAGGACTCTTGACAATAGGTGATTACAGCTTTACAGCAGGGCATTACTACAAAGAATATTCATATAAGGCGGATTTTAATCTTTATGGTCATAGCTTTGTACCTGGTCATTACAAAAAAGATGGTACAATTGGTTTAAACGGGGTATTAAATATAAACATAATTGATTTGTCCAATAAACGAGTATTTCATTTAAATTATCCTAATTGTACAAATCGTTTAAGACGTATGGAATCAAAAAAAATTGGTTTATAAAGAAAGGGGGACATACTATGCTTCTATTTAGGCTAGGACCGAGGCATTTGTTTTTAAGAACTGAAGATATTAATGAAGTAACAAATTTTTTGGTGACAAGTCTTAATGGGGAGGTTACTGATTTTTGGCATGCATTTGAAAAAGCATCAGAAAATAGCACTATTTGTTATATAACAGATATTAATCTTGAAAAAACCTATGTAGAGGATGCAAAGAAAATTGTTCTTGTTAATAAAGCTTCTTCGTCAATACTCTGTTCAATTATCAGCAGTTATGTATGTAAACTATTGCATAGCGTTGATATGGGTCCTGCATCAATAGTAATGCGTGTTGCCGGTGATGAAAAAAAGATAGCGGATAAAATAAGGGAAATTTTTGGTGGTCAAGAAGTTGATTGGATAGATGGCATTGGGATTGGCGAGAAAGATGATACTATAGTTGCCTTTACCCGAAAGGTACTTAGCGGTCCCGTTTCTGATTTCTTAGATACAAAGCTGTTAATTGCAAAACCTGTTAGGGAAGTTCAGGAAAGATTGCGATTAGAGGGATTAAGATTAATTACTCAAAGCTTGGATGACAGTCAGTGGTATGAACTTAGGATTAATATATACGATTCGTATGGAAATTATCAGAAACACTATGAAAGACTTATGTTTGTGCTGTCAAGATTGGAAATTGGCATGGTATTAGGAGAAAGCTGGACTAAAGACTTTGCAGTGATTATTTATTCGGTATTGACCTACCAGGTGAGATTGTTTACATTTCATACGCCTGTGGAAGTTAAGAAGATTTTAATGGCATTGGAATATACGGTCGAGGGCAAGAGGTTGGTCGATTTTGATTTGTACTATAAGAATAAAAAAGTTTATTGGTACGAAGTTAATAAGAATAGAGGAAAGGGAAAAGTTAAGCTTGATGAAGTTAAGCTATGCAGGCAATTACTGTACGAAAAGCTGAAACCTGAGGACATAAAAATCTTAGAAGCAATGGAAAAGTCCATATGACAAGGAGACGTGGGAGTTCAAAGGTATCCCACTCCTCTTTAGAAAGCGGGTTCCGAATAAATTTATAGGTGGTTATTATGATATTCAATGAAAAAACTATTACATTAAAAAATGGTGAAGTTTGTGTATTAAGAAGTCCAAATGTTTCAGATGCAGAGGCAATGCTCGATTATTTAAAGAAGACAGCAACCGAAACAGATTTTTTGCTGCGATATCCTGAAGAAGTAGTAATGACAATTGAAGAAGAAGAATTTTTTTTAAATTCATTAAGGGAAAATCCAAGGAGCATTATGATCTGTGCATTCATTGACGATAAGCTTGTTGGCACAACTCATTTAAGTGCTATTGGAGAACGGTTTAAAATATATCACAGAGCATCTTTTGGTATAGCAGTTTTAGAGGAAGCATGGAATTTAGGAATTGGAAAAGCATTTATTACTGAAATATTAAAGTTTGCAGAAGATACAGGGTTCGAACTTGTTGAGTTAGAGGTTGCGAGCACAAATTATAATGCAATAGAGCTATATAAGAAATTTGGATTTAAAATATACGGCACGAGAGAAAATGGTTTTAAATTTAAAGACGGTACATATTGTGATGAGCATTTGATGCTGAAAAAGATAAAATAAATGACTAGCGAAATATATAAAAAGTATATGGAATAGGGAAATGAAGAAAAAGAATAAAATTGATTTTAATAGCTTATACTTAATCAGTAATATAGGGTATGCGGGAATCACTCCTATAGTGATAGGTTTCTTCTTAGGCCGCTTAATAGATAAAAAGGTGGGAACCGAAGGAGTATTTATTATAATATTCATTATATTGGGTTCAGTTGCCGGAATTTTGAATATGTATAGAATCGCTGATAAATATTCTAAAAGGAAGTGACCTATTGAATTTAAAGATTCTGGGAACGGTTCTTTCCGTTCTCAGATTATTGGTTCTTCCCACCATCCGAATGCAATATTACCTGAGCTGTTCAGAGTTGGTCTTTCGGGATTTGATATAAAAATTAAATATGAACCGCCGGGAGCAAATATAAATTTTCCTTCTTCTTCTGAAGTTATTGTAGTACCGGCTTGACCGTATCTGCCGTAAGCTTTTATTCCGCTTGTTGGCAAGCCGCTGACTGCAACAGCATATTGAAGCTGTATATGAGACTGCGGCTGCGGTATAATTGTCATATTGGATGGAGTAGATTGAGAAAATTGTATAAATCCAGGCGGTGTACTGTTAAACCAAATTTGCACACTGTATGGCGTTGAAAAAATATCGCTTACAGTCCAAGTATTTACAAATAAATTGACACCTGAATTTGGCGGATTGTATAGTCTTGCCCATGCATTGGTAGCATTGCCAAATCGCAGGTTTGGAGCCGTTCCAACAAAATATTTTCCCTCAATAGACTTCATTAAGCTTATAGGAATATTAACACTGTAATCTATCAAATTGGTATTAATATTTGAAGCTCCTACAAGATGTGGATTTTGGTTAAATAGATGGCTATTCATTAGATATTCAACCTTTCATATTATAGTTATTTATTATATGATATAATATATGAAAGGTGAATTTACCAAGTCTACTGAACTATTAGCTGATATGAATATTAACAGTTAAAGTACGGATTAGCAAAATCAGTGCATTAAAAAAAATAGACGAAAATCATCGTATTTCTAAAAAATAGATTGCATTTATTATGGGGTTGCAGTATAATTGATTATCAAATGTCGGGAGCCTATGTGCTGAGAGGAAACTAAAGTTTCGACCGTACCTGATTTGGATAATGCCAACGTAGGGAACTGTTTATGAAAGTGAATGGGATATACCAGTGTTGGTATATCCCATTTTGAATAGGAAGGATACATATTATGGAAAGTTACAAAACATCAACGTTAAGTAACGGGTTACTATGGTTTGGAGCATCTGTATCTATCGCGGAAATTTTTACAGGAACATTATTTGTACCACTTGGTTTTGTAAAAGGATTTTTTGCAATAGTAGTTGGACATATAATTGGCTGCATACTTTTGTACTATGCCGGAATTATAGGTGCTAAAAGCGGTAAATCAGCTATGGAATCTGTCGGATTATCGTTTGGAAATAAAGGACGAAATTACTTTGCTGTTCTGAATGTATTACAGCTTATTGGCTGGACTGCAGTAATGATAATTCAAGGTTCAAGAGCAATGGGGATTATGTTAAATGCAAATCTTAGTATGCAATCTGATTTGTTGTGGGGTGTTATAATAGGGGCTGTAATTTTAGTGTGGGTAGTTATTGGACCTAAAAACTTAGAGAAAGTAAATATCTTTGCAATAGGAAGCTTGTTTATACTGACAATATTTTTAGGAGCTACGGTTTTTAAGGGAGGTTCACAAACAATCATTTCCGGTGAGTTAGGTTTTGGAGCAGCTTTAGAACTGTCAGCAGCTATGCCGCTTTCATGGCTTCCACTTATTTCTGATTACACCAAGGATGCAAAGCATCCAATTACTTCAACACGAGTAAGCGTGATTACATATTTTGTGGGCAGTGCTTTCATGTATACAATTGGTTTGGGAGCTGCTATCTTTACCGGCGAAAGTGATATAGCAGTCATAATGTATAAAGCCGGATTTGGTATTTTAGGCGTGTTAATAATATTATTTTCAACGGTAACAACAACATATTTGGATGTTTATTCGGCAGGAGTAAGTATGAATACAATTAATGGCAGGCTGCCTGAAAAAACCATGGCGATTATTGTATGTTTTATTGGTACTGCCATAGCAATACTTACACCTATCGAACAATATCAGAACTTTTTATATTTGATTGGTTCTGTGTTTGCTCCAATGATAGCGGTTCTCATATCAGACTATTTTATACTCAAAAAAGATAATATAAAGAAATCTGTGGATGTGACAAATTTCATTATTTGGCTAATAGGATTTATAATTTACAGAGTGCTTTTAAATATGAATTTGGCTTTTGGAAGCACAATACCAGTAATTATTATAACTATAATCATATGTGTAATAGCAGATAAAATGAGAAAGTGCGACTAAAGGCATTGAAAAAAGCAAATACGTTTGATAAGTTAAAAGCACAGCTTAATAAATAGACACTAAAAATGTATAATACTGAAATGATGATTTAAATTTGAGTGTCATTCCGAACGCAGTGAGGAATCTCATGAGAAACCAAAAACAAGGAGATGAATATTGAAGAAATTAAAATACAAGATTTTTGATTTAGATGGAACACTATTGGATTCAATGGCTGCATGGCGAAATTTGGGGAAGGACTATCTTTTACAAAAGGGCATTAATCCCCCTGACAATTTAAATGAAATTATAGCTGCCATGTCAATGATTGAGTCTGCAGCGTATTTCCAAAAAGCATTTAAAATTGAGCTAAGCGCTGAAGAAATAATTAAAGAAATTAAAATGTTGATTGAAAATAAATACAAATATGAGTTCAAATTGAAACCCTATGTAAAAGAATACCTTCAAAAGCTGAAAGATGAAAATTCTGTAATGTGTATTGTAACAGCAACACCTTTGAAATTAGCTAAAGCAGCATTGGAGAGAAATGAAATCAAAAAATATTTTTCATTTGTTATTAGCTGCGATGAGGTTGGATTAGGAAAGAATAAACCGGATATATTTCTTCTTGCTGCAAATAGATTAAATGCAGAGCCATTTGAAATCGCAGTTTATGAAGATGCTGATTTTGCATTGATTACAGCCAAAGAGGCAGGCTTTTACACTATTGGAGTGTATGATGATTATTTTAAAAATGAAAGAAAGGATATCGAATTAATAAGTGATATATATATAGAATCCTTTAAAGAACTCCTATAGTTGTATTTACAAACGGTATATTTTTTATGAAAAGGAGAGTAATATGTTTTCAGAAATCATTAAAAATGTAAAGAATAAAACACCATTAGTACACAATATCACTAACTATGTAACTGTAAATGATTGTGCAAATGTATTATTAGCTTGTGGAGGTTC
>JAQVRY010000183.1 GCA_028700795.1 Tissierellia bacterium
CCTCCCATACCAAAATAATAAAATTTCATCTGATTTAATCTTATCAGATGAAATTTAATAAAACAATAATTGTTTTTTTGTTTTTGTACTTATATAACCCCGCAGACTGTGTGAGTATGAGTTACATGCAACTGCAGGTTGCGCTAAATAATGCTCTCTCGGTCAGTAAATCGCAAAATGGAAAATGTGCAAAATTTTGATTAATGCAGTGCAATATTTAGAAAAAACGTGGTTTTTGAGTAAAATATGTGCAAAATTTTGATTAATGCATTAATAACCGAGATAAATACAGCAAAAATCATGCATTAATCGAAATTTTGCACACTTTCACAAAATGGTTTGGTTTAAAAGAAAACTCTGTTTTTTGTTCCTATTTTATTTATATCATAAGGTGTTTCCTGGTAAATTATATTTATCCAATTTTTAAAAAGCAAATTTGCATGGCTTCTCCACTTTACATAAGGTGGTTTTGAAGGATCATCACCTGGATAGTAGTTTCTGGGAATATTTATTGGCTTATTCTGACTTACGTCTCTGTCATACTCCTTTTTTAATGTTAAGGGATCATACTCGGAGTGTCCCATTACGAATATGCGGCTGTAATCATCGGTAACCGCAATATGAACTCCTGCTTCTTCGGATTCCGCTAATATAATAAGCTCATCCACTGACAAAATATCTTCCTTGGCTACTTCCGTGTGCCTTGAATGAGGAACGTAAAACACATCGTCAAAACCGTTTAACAGCATGCATGTATCATGTTTCTTTTCATGTTCAAACACTCCGAACACCTTTGCCGGCAGTTCTCTTTTATCAAGTCCGTAAAAGTAATGCAGTGCAGCTTGCGCTCCCCAGCATATATACATTGCAGATGTAACATTTCTATGGGAAAATTCCAGTATCTGTTTTAACTCCTCCCAATAATCCACTTCTTCAAATGCAAGAAGCTCTACCGGAGCTCCGGTAATAATCATACCATCATACTTTTTATGCTTAACTTCATCAATGCTCTTATAAAAGTTTTTCATGTGGCTTTGTACAACATTTTTGGACTTATGGGTTCTAGTGTTAATGAACTCCACATTTATCTGTATGGGACTGTTTGAAAGAAGCCTGACAAACTGTGTTTCAGTATCTATTTTAGTAGGCATCAAATTGACCAATGCAATTTCCAAAGGTCTGATATCTTGGGTTTCAGCTCTTTCTCCGCTCATTATAAAGATATTCTCTTTTTCCATTGTTTTGTAAGCCGGTAAATCTATAGGTATAATAACTGGCATATTTTTTTCCTTTCAAGCTTTATTCAAGTGCAGATTTAATATCATTTATAATATCATCAATGTTTTCAATTCCTACATTTAATCTTATGGATTCCGGCATTACACCGGCAGCAATTTGCTCATCATCCGTAAGCTGTCTGTGGGTTGTGCTGCCTGGATGAAGCACGCACGTTCTTACGTCTCCAAGGTGTACAACATTATTAATAAACTTTAATTTCTTAGTAAATTCTCTGCCTGCTTTTGCTCCGCCTTTTATTCCGAACAAAATCATCCCGCTGCCGCCCTTGGGCAGATATCTTTCAGCACTTTCAAAGTATTTACCACTTTTAAGCCATGGATAATTTACCCATAATACATTTTCATGGCCTTCCAAAAACTCTGCCACTTTTAGGGCATTTTCACAATGTCTGTCCATTCTTACATGCAATGTTTCAAGACCTCTCAAATTAATAAATGCATTAAATGGACTGAGCACCGCGCCGTAATCTCTAAGTATATGCGTTCTTGCCTTCGTAATGTACGCTAATTCTTTAAATGTATCATAGTAACTTAATCCATGATAGCTTGGATCGGGCTCAACAAGGTCGGGGAATCTGCCGTTATCCCATTTGAAATTACCTGCATCTATTACCACTCCGCCCATGCATGTAGCCTGACCATCAATATATTTGGTTGTTGAATGTACAACTATGTTTGCACCATGTTCTATTGGTCTGCAAAGATAAGGAGTTGCAATTGTATTATCAACAACAAAGGGCAGCCCCGCCTTTTTTGCTGCATTTGAAATTGTTTCAAAATCCAATACATTCATTCCCGGATTGCCTATTGTTTCTCCGAATATTAATTTAGTATTATCTTGAACCAAGGACAGTATTTCTTCTTCTGTGCTGTCAGGACCAAAAAATGTTGTTTCAATGCCTAATTTTTTAAGGCTTGATGACAGCAATGTAAATGTCCCGCCGTAAATAGTTGATAAGGCAACTACATGGTCTCCCGAGTTGCATATGTTTGTTATGGCCATTGTTGTGGCTGCCATGCCTGAGGATACTGCAACAGCTCCTACCCCGCCTTCAAGCAGAGCCATTTTATTTTCAAAAGCCTGTACTGTAGGGTTGCTTATTCTTGAATACATGTGACCCGACTCGGTTAAGTCAAATAGACCTGCCACAAAATCAGGGTCCTTGTAATTATATGTAGTGCTTTGCACTAAAGGGTAGACTCTTGGCTCACCTTCTTTAAATTCTTCTAACGACTGTACTAATGCTGTTTCTAATTTAAAATTATTTTTCATGTTTTCCTCCTTAAATATTTGCTTAAAATTCGCAGGCTTCATCACAAATTTGTTCACTCCCTTTGGTCGTGCAAATTTGGATTGC
>JAQVRY010000184.1 GCA_028700795.1 Tissierellia bacterium
CTCAAGTGTTGGAATAAGCAAGGCAAATAATTTGGATGAATTATTGTTTGCAATTGACGTTGCAATATCTTATGACAGAAAGGTAATTATTGAAAAATGTATTGAAAATGTAAGAGAAATAAACTGTTCAGTAATTGGATATGAAAATGAACTTGAAACCTCACTTTGTGAAGAGCCGGTGGGATGGAAAGAATTTTTAACTTATGAAGACAAATATGTGAACAAAAAGAAAGATGCAAGCGAATCAAAACGACGCATACCTGCTGAAATAGAAGAAGAAATTGAAAATCAAATTAAATACTATGCAAAGGAAGCCTTTAAAGCTGTGGATGGCTGCGGAAATGCAAGAATAGATTTTCTGCTAAGTGGCAACAATATATTTGTAAATGAGATTAACACAATTCCCGGCTCAATATCCTTTTATCTTTGGGAAGGGAAGGGAGTATCATTTAAGCAGTTAATTACAAAAATAATCGAACTTGCAGAAATACAGCATAGTCAGAGAAAAGTCAACATTGTTTCCTACGACATTGATTTATTAAATAAAATGGGAGACGGCAGAAAACATAAATAACTTAGGAGAAATATATGAACTTTAAAGATAAAATATTAGCATTTATGAAGGATGAAGCATATAAGCCTTTAACCTTCAAAGAGCTTCTTCAAGTATTTGAAATTGAAGGAAAAATGAAAAAAGCACTTTTGGTTGCTTTAAATGAACTTGAAGAAGAGGGCAAAATAATATTCACACGATCTGAAAGATACGGTGTACCGGAAAAAATGAATTTAGTAAAAGGTACATTGGAAGGACATCAAAAAGGGTATGCATTTTTAATCCCCGATGATAAAAATTTAAAAGATCTTTTCATTTCACCGGTGGATATGAATGGTGCGATGCATGGGGATAGGGTAATCGTAAGACCTATTAAGGTTTTGGAAGATGTTAAAAGCCCTGAAGGGAAAGTTATAAGAATAATTGAAAGGGCTAATCAATATGTAATCGGTACATTTCAAAAAAGCAGACATTTCGGTTTTGTGGTACCTGATGACAAAAGAATTGCTTTTGATATATTCGTTCCAAGAGAAGAGTTTAACAATGCAGAGGAAAATAATAAGGTTTCCGTAAAAATAACCGAGTGGCCTGACCAAAGGAAAAATCCTGAAGGGACAATAGTTGAGGTAATCGGCGATATTGAAGATACAAAAACACATATTGATGCAGTGTTGTTAGCTAAGAAGGTAAGGCAGGTCTTCCCGGAAGATGTAATAAAGGAAGCTAAAAAAGTTTCAGAAGAAGGAATACATGAATTAGAATTAAAACGCAGAAAAGACCTAAGAGACCTACCTATAATAACGATTGACGGCAGTGACGCAAAGGATTTGGATGATGCTGTCTATGCCGAGAAGTTAAACGACAATGAATACAAATTAGGTGTTCATATTGCTGATGTAACTCATTATGTGAAGGAGGACAGGAGATTAGATAAAGAAGCATTAAAAAGAGCAACCAGTATATATATAACAGACAGAGTTATTCCTATGCTTCCAAAAGAACTTTCAAACGGAGTTTGCAGTTTGAATCCGGGGGAGGATAAGCTTACCCTTTCAGTAGAAATGATAATAAACAATGACGGCAAAGTAATTGATTATAAAATATTTGAAAGCATTATGAACAATAAATACAGAATGACCTATGATGATGTGACGGAAATTCTTGAAAACAAAGATGAAGAGCTTATAGAAAAGTATAAAAATATTGTTCCCATGCTAAAAGTAATGGAAGAATTAAGCTTAATACTCAGGAGAAAAAGAGACTTAAGAGGAGCAATTGATTTTGAATTTCCCGAAAGAAAAATCATAACCGATGAAACGGGCAAAGCAATTGACGTAACGAAGTATGAAAGAAAAACTTCCAATAAGATAATTGAAGAATTTATGCTTGTGTGCAACGAAACTGTTGCTGAGCATTATTACTGGCTTAACATGCCTTTTGTTTATAGAGTCCATGAAGACCCGGACGAAGAAAAAATGTATGAATTCATTAAATTCATTCATAATTTTGGTTATACATTAAAAGGTAATGATGTACATCCAAAGGAACTGCAGCAGCTTTTAGATAAAATTAAAAACACAAAGGAAGAATCTTTAATTAACACCATGATGCTAAGGTCTTTAAAAAAGGCAATTTATTCACCTGATTCCTCCACTCACTTTGGGCTTGCTGCTCAGTATTACTGCCATTTTACATCGCCTATAAGAAGATACCCGGACTTGCAGATACATAGAATTATTAAAGGTCAAATAAACGGCAGGTATTCCGAGGAAGCTTTACAAAAGCTTTTTGAGAGAACAGCAATGGTGGCTGAGCAGTCATCCAAAATGGAAAGAGTTGCAGACGAAGTTGAAAGAGATACGGATAAAATTAAAATTGCTGAATTTATGTCTGATAAAATTGGCGAAGAATACGAAGGTGTTATTTCAGGGGTAACCAGCTTCGGAATTTTCATCGCACTTGAAAATACTGTTGAAGGACTTGTTCACATTTCCAACATGGTTGATGATTACTATATTTATGACAACGAGAAAAAAGAACTGTTTGGTCAGGGAAGTCATAAAGTTTTTAAAATCGGCGACACAGT
>JAQVRY010000185.1 GCA_028700795.1 Tissierellia bacterium
TTTGGGGGATATTACATGAATAATGAAATAGAATTTAGCAAACAAGACAGAGAAAAATTTGAATATATTCTGGATAACATTCCGGATGCCATAACAATAGTTGATAATTACGGCAAGGTGATATTTTTCAACTCAACATCAGAGGAATATTTTAATGTGAAAAAAGGCGATATAATAGACAAGGAGCTTGTTGAATTCTTTCCCACTGCAATATTGTTAAGGGTATTGGACAGCAAAACATCCTTTTATAATATCTACAACAGCCCAAGGGAAAACAGCTTTGTTGTTTCCAGTGCAGCTCCCCTTTATGACAGGAATGGGAACATGATTGGAGCATTAGCAAGGGACAGGGACATTACGGAAATCGTAAGGTTAAGTGAACTGCTTAATAAAACTCAGTCAAATTTATTGAAGCTTGAAAAGGAATATTCGAAAATAACTTCCGTCGGTGAAGCATATTTTTCTAAAATAATAAGCAATAATGCAGCTTTTATTGAAATAATAAATTTGTGCAAAAATATATCCAAGACACCTCTAAACATATTGTTAAAAGGAGAAAGCGGCACGGGAAAGGAACTGTTTGCAAAGGCAATTCATTATGAAAGCGGCAGGAATGGAAAATTTATTCCAATAAATTGCAGCGCCATACCAAGAGAATTGTTTGAAAGTGAAATTTTCGGATATGAAGCAGGTGCTTTTACGGGAGCAAAAACAGAAGGGAAAAAAGGAAAATTCGAGGAAGCTGAAGGAGGTACAATATTTCTGGATGAAATAGCAGATTTGCCCTTGGAGCTTCAGCCAAAGCTATTAAGAATTTTGGAAGATGGAGTAGTAACTCGAATTGGAGGCAATAAGCCCAAGATAATAGATGTAAGAATAATTTCTGCTACAAACAAGGATATAAGAGAGCTTATAAACGTAGATAAATTCAGGAAAGACCTTTATTACAGATTAGATATATTTCAGGTAAACATACCTCCTCTAAGAGAGAGAAAAGGGGATATAGTTCTTTTAGCAAATAAATTTTTACAGGAATTTTGCATGGAGCAGGGTATGAGTATAGTGGAACTGCCCGACGAAATACTGAGTATATTTTCCGAGTATAAATGGGAAGGCAATGTAAGAGAACTTAGAAATGTAATACAAAGATCAGCAATAATAGCATCTCAAACAGGAAAGAATAAAATTGAAAAGGAAAATCTCCCTTCGTATATGCAGAATATTGAAGTGGATGAAATAAAGAAACTTATAAATTTAAACGAAATAAAAGGCTATTCAGGATTGGAAGAATACATTCAACAAATAGAAAAAAGAATTATCATTAAAACTTTGGAAGAAATGAACTATAATAAGTCAGAAACGGCAAAAAAATTAAGAATTCCAAGAGCAACATTATATTACAAAATGGATAAATACGAGATATTAGAACAATGGAGACGTTTCTGACAGCACTCTCGTCCCCTTGCTAAAGGTAATAGAAAGGATATGTATGGATAAAATAAGATTAGCTGCAATATCAGCGTTTGGGCTTGAAGCAATAGTAAAAAGAGAATTGAAAGATTTGGGCTATGAAAATATAGTTACAGATAATGGCTGGATGTATTTTGATGCGGAAATACAAGATATATGCAAAACAAATATTAATTTGAGATGTGCCGACAGAATAATGCTGATAATGGGACAATTTGAAGCATTAAGCTTTGAAGAACTATTTGACAGAACTTATGAGCTCCCTTGGGAAAAGTGGATTACAAAAGACGGAAAGTTCACAGTGAAAGGAAGGTCCGTCAAATCAAAATTATATAGCACACCTGACTGTCAGAGGATGGTTAAAAAGGCAGTTTCCAATAAACTTGGCGAATATTATGATACAGACTGGATGCCTGAAACAGGGGCTGAATATACCATATTAGTGTCAATTCATAAAGATGTCGCAACAATTTCAATTGACACTACAGGAGCAAGAGAAGGTTTGTTTAAAAGAGGATACAGAGAAAAGTCAATGACAGCTCCATTAAAGGAGACTATGGCTGCAGCTTTGGTAAAACTGAGTTACTGGAATAAAGACAGAGTGCTCTATGACCCTATGTGCGGCTCTGGGACAATTGCAATTGAAGCTGCATTAATTGGAAGGAATATTGCTCCCGGCTTAAATCGAAACTTTGCTTCCATGGGATGGCCTTTGGTTAAAGAGGAATATTGGAAAAATGAGAAAATCGGAGCAAGAAAAAGTATTGATTTCGATTCGGAAATAAAAATATATGCTTCTGATGTAAGTGAAAAGGCAATAAGAATAGCACAGGAAAATGCAATTGAAGCAGGAGTGGATGACTGTATAGAGTTTTTTATTAAAGACGTTGCTCACATAGAAAAACCAATGTGCTCCTATGGAATTTTAATAACAAATCCACCATACGCAGAGAGAATAGGCGATGAAGAACAGCTGACCAAAATTCATAAAAAGTTAGGGTCTGTTTTTGGCAGAGACAAAACTTGGTCAGTATATGTAATCACATCCTCAGTTAACTTTGAAAAAGAATTCGGAAGAAAAGCAGACAGGAAAAGAAAACTCTTTAATGGCGATATGAGAGTAGATTACTTTCAGTACTTTGGTGCACGACCGGAATGAAA
>JAQVRY010000004.1:0-6279 GCA_028700795.1 Tissierellia bacterium
AATTATATTCGAGGAATTCGTATTTCTGAAGGACAATTTAAAGAAAAGAAATACCCGGGTAGAGTGCTTATAGATAAGTACTGCAATGATGTGCCTGTTGTACTTAATTCTTTAGAATATCAGGTGAGTATGCTTAATACCTGTGCCATGCTGTATTTCAAAATACCTTTCACAGCCGAAGGTATTGATATGGATGAAAAACAGATGCCTACAGGAATTTTCAGGAAACAGGCAAATGCAATTTTGAGAACAAATATACTGAAAAATATATCTGAAACCACCAGAAAGGTTGCTATTTCTGAAACAATGTCCACTTTGTTAATGAACGGTATTACTACTATAAATGCGATGGAAGGCGGATTTATGTACTGCGACAAAGATGCAGAGTTTGTTTTTGAACAGGGAAGTGAATTTCCCATAGATATGGTACTGTTCTATCAGACAATGGATATTGAAAAAATCAAAGCAATGGGACTTAATAGGATTGGAGGGTGCCTTTATATTGATGGCACTTTTGGTGCAAGGACTGCAGCTCTTTCTTTTGAATATGCAGATTGTCCGGGAACAATGGGCAGCCTTCGCTTAACACAGCAGGAGCTCAATGATTTTGTAATACAATGCTATAAAAATAATTTGCAGTTAGCATTGTACACAATCGGTGACAGGGCAATAGAATCAGCTCTTAATGCTCATGAAAATGCATTGTATCAAACAGGAATAACAGGGCTCCGTCATAGATTGGAGCATGCTGAATTAATTAATGATAAGCAGATTGAAAGAGTAAAAGAGCTAAATATTATTCTATCCATGCAGCCGTCATATGAAACATATTGGGGCGGTATGGGAAAAATGTACGAACAAAGGTTAGGGGATAATTACAAACGGACTAATCCGTTCAAGAAGTTAATCGATAAAGGTGTTGTTATATGTGGAGGCTCAGATAGCGATGTTACAGAGCCAAGACCACTTTTGGGAATTCATTCTGCTTTAAATCACCCTGTAGCAGAACACCGGGTCGATATATATGAAGCATTGAAAATGTTCACATGCAATGGTGCATATGGTATTTTTGAAGAAAATATTAAAGGTACTTTAGAGGTAGGGAAATTAGCTGATATTGTAATTCTTGACCAAGACATTCTTTCGGCGCCGTTAGCTCAAATAGATAATATAAAAGTATCCTTAACTATTAAATCAGGAGAAGTATTGTTTAACAGATTCGGGTAGATAATTGAAAAAGGTGAAGGATATGTTGAATTTAAGTTTTTTAGGAAAATCTAAAATTGAATATGATGGTAAAGAAATAGAAGATAAGCTTGGAAACAAAGCTATTGCTTTAGTTTGTCTTCTTGTGTTAAATGAGAGAAGATATTTGAGCAGAGAAAAAATCATAGGATATTTATGGCCGGATAGCAACACTGATGCTGCAAAATATAATTTGCGATATAATTTATGGCTTATAAAGAAAAACATATTGGAAGATAAAAAAAATAATTCATTTATAAAAGTAGATACTGAATGTTGCAGCATAAACAGTAAATATGAATTTAATTGTGACATTATCAATATAATGAAATTCAAACCAAGTTGTCAGGACTCTGTAGAAGGTATATTAAAGCTTAAAAGGCTGTTTCGTGGTGATTTATTAGAAGGTTGCTATTTCAATAAATGTGATGAATTTAATAATTTAATTATATATGAAAGGATAAACTTTGAACAGCATAAGGTTAAAATACTTCAGAGGTTAGTAGAAGTTTACGAAAATGATAATAGATATGAGGATTGTATTGATGTATTAAACGAAATTTTAGAAATTGAGCCTTATGATGAGAAAATAGCTCTAAAACTCATGGATATTTACCAAAAAAGCGGGAAGAGAGCTGTTGCTATAAACTATTACAATGAATTCAGCTACAATTTATCATGCAGTCTTGGAATACATCCTTCAAATGAACTTAGAAATAAATATAATGAAATTAAAATGTCTGTAGCGGATTGCGATGAAACGAAGAGCGGCGAAGATTATATTGTGAAAACTACAGATAATTCGGATATAAATATCATTTCTTATTGTATTAAAAACGTAGAATACTTCTGGATGTCTGATGTAATAGGAAAAATTGTTAACATAGGACTTGATGATTATATTAAACAATTAAATCAGAAACAACTCATGGATTTAGCTTATATTCAGAGCGAAATTTTAAGATTCTGCAATGAAGATATTAGTAGTGTTGATTATAAAACAGAAGTAATTGGTGTTCGTATTATCAATTCCTTTGTAAAATTGTTGGAAGCTGTATGCAATGAAAGAAGTATGATTATCACAATTTTAAACAAGTCTGATATGGATGGAATTTCTTCAAATGTTGTAGATTATTTAAAAAGAATTCAGATAGAAGGATTAAGAATTATTGAAGAATAGTCGAATTTGTATTCGCTCTATTACGTTTTTGATTTAATAAATATATTTTTAATCATACTAAGGTTAATATTCGCAATTGCAAGACCTGCTAAAATAACAATAAACCCTATCCATTGTAATGATGACAGCTGCTCCATAAGAACAATTCTTGCTGATAATAATGCCACTATGGGAACCAGAAGGGGAATTGGGGCAACTGTACTCATGGGATATGATACTATCAATTTGCTCCAGATGCCATATCCTGTCAATGTAGCAGCATAAGCTAAATAAAGTACTGCAAATATTGAAATGCCGTTTAAATTTGTCAATACACTGAGAAGGGTTTCCGGTGTGTCCAACATGAGTGCCAAACCCAGCATCGGAATTGGGGGTACTAATCCTGACCATACAACCATACTTACCATATTCAGCTTTTCATCCTTTGAAGCTGCCTTGTCAGAAGCAATTTTTGCAATTATATTTGAAACAGCCCAAAATATAGGTGCCGCTACCATCAGGATAAAGGCTAAGACAGGTACCTTATTCATATTGTCTCCGATAGAAGCCATTGCTATTAATATTAACCCTATGGCAGATATTATTAATCCAATTATTTGCTTTGAATTTATTTTTTGGTTTAAAAATATCATAGCGAAAATAGGCGATATAAAAGCTTGAGTCTGAAGTACAATGGAAGCTATCCCCGCTGGCATTCCAATTTGCATTGCATAAAACAAGCATGAAAATTGTCCGACTCCTACTGTAAGTCCGTATAATACAATATACTTCAATTCTGTTTTCGGCTTTTTTATAAAAAATATTGCCGGAAATGTTAAAAGCAAGTATCGCAATGAAACTAAAAGCATTGACGGAACTCCGGCTAAACCTAATTTAATAACAGTAAAATTCACACCCCACAAGATTACTAACAGTATTGACAGCATTATATCTTTTTTCTTCATTAGATTCTCCTGATGTTTATTATATATGATTATAGCATATTATTAATTGTTTAGTATACAGAATTCTGGGGACGAACCTAAAAAAGACCATTCCTGCATATAAGCGGAATGGTCTAAGATGTTCTACTTGCCGTTTAATATCTTAACTATATAGTTATCTGCAGGAAGAATTAGTGTTTTTTCGCCTTTCATGGTAACTTTAAGAGCTTCTAAGCTTCTGATAAAT
Organism: Tissierellia bacterium; assembly: GCA_028700795.1. Taxonomy (GTDB): domain Bacteria; phylum Bacillota; class Clostridia; order Tissierellales; family Sedimentibacteraceae; genus Sedimentibacter. Next base: position 3,596 of record JAQVRY010000004.1, read on the forward strand.
TCGTAGTAATCCACTCTGTCCTCGGTTGAGTAGGCTTCGGCTATAATTTTCATATATTCACTTTCGCCTTCACCCTTCAATTCTTCAGCAGTAGCTGATGCCTTAGATAGCAAAATTCCAACTTCTTTGTCTGTTTCGTTAACTACCTTGCTTGCTTCCAAATTACCTTCTGCCCTGAAACTTTCTGCCATTTGTGTTCTTTCTGAAATCATTCTGTTATATACAGCAGACTCGTTATCATTTGGCAGATCTAATCTTTTAATTTCTACCGCTACAGTTGATACACCGTAATTTTTAAGCTGAACATTAACCATTTCTGTTATTTTAGTATTAACATCATCTATTGAACGATTATCCGAATTAATTATAGTAGTTTGATCCATTGTTCCTAATGTGTTTTTTACTGCATTATATACCACAGCGTCAATACGGTTTTCCATTTCTGTTATACGGCTAACTGTTCTCATGAATGTATATGGGTCATCAATCTGCCATACAGCAAAGTTATCCACTACCAATGTTTTTTTATCACCGGTCAATACTTCTGAAGGAGGTATATCATACATCATTCTGTATTGAGGAATTGTTTCAATTTTATCCAATAAAGGAAGTTTGAAATGCAACCCTGCTGTGTCCTGAATTTTTATAAATTTAGAAAATCTCGTAACATATGCATATTCATTTTCTTTAACTACATAGGTTGTGTTTGTAATTGATATTATCAATACAATAAATATTATTAATTTTATAAGAAACCCTAATTTACTCTTCTTTTTAGTTTCCTGCATTAATTTTCACCCCCATTGGTTGTAGTTGTATTGAAACTCTCTATTGGGAGCAATTTTTGTACTCCACCTTGAGATGAATCGATATATACTTTTACGTTAGGTAAGATTTCTTCTATAGTTTCCAAATACATTCTTGTTCTTGTTATGTCCTTGTTTTTGGCATATTCCGTATACATCGCATTAAATCTTGCAACATCACCTTTTGCCTCGTTAATTTTAGACTCTTTATACGATTCAGCTTCTCTAACTAATTTATCTGCATTGCTTTCTGCTGCAGGCAGAGTTTTATTTTTATAGGCTAAAGCTTCATTTATTCTCGTTTCTTTTTCCTGCTTTGCTGTTTCAACTTCTTTAAAAGCTTGTATTACCTCTTGAGTTGGAGGCTCACTGTCCTGTATTTTAACATCTAACATCTGAACGCCTAAATCATAGTTTTCAAGCTTAGTCACTATTTTTTCTTTAATTTCTGCCTGGATTATAGACTTTTCTGTAGTTAATACACCATCTACATCTTTAGAGCCTATTATACTTCTTGCTGATGATTGTGCTATCATTTTTAAAATTTGTGCCGGCTCATCTGAATTATACAAAAACTTTACAGGATCTGAAATTTTCCATTCAATGAAAAAGTCTATGTTTACTATATTAAAATCTCCTGTTATCATTTTTGCTTCATCTGCTATGGAAGTAGATGAATAGCTAACACTCTCATTTTCGCTTGAATAACCGATTTGCAATTTTTGTGTTTTATTTACTGCTACCTTTGTTACTGCCTGTATGGGGTAGGGCAGCTTAAAATGTAATCCTGCCGATTCCACACTTGTTACCTTGCCAAGGGTTGTAACTACTGCCTGTTCTGTTTCCTCTACCGTGTACTGACAAGATATTATTATAGATGCTGCAACAAATAATACAGGAATAATTAACAGAAATTTTAACCTTCCCGGTTTCGAAGGAGATTTTTTCTCGTTTTGATAATTATCAAAATTTTGATTTTGAAAATCTTGAAAATCATTAGGTTTTTTAATTATTCTAAACAAATTAGTAATTAGATTTCTAAAATTCATATTTGCTCCTTTTCTATTATTTCATTATTTCTCTAATGATTATATCACAAATGCTAAACCATAAAAAGAAAATATATTTGCTATATGAATTAATTAACAGAATATTTTTTTGTTTAAGATGGAATGTTAGATATGTATAATACATTATAATTATTGGACAGAGGGAATTATGCATCTTAAACAAAAGAAATTAAATTTAAATAAAACAGATGACGATATTAAATTATTGTTGTTATATGAAATAAATAATCATATTTTGCTGGATAAACAGCCGTCAACTTTTCTAAACTCAATAGTAAACACTAAAATATTTAAAGAATATCCCTTTTACATGCTTTACAAGCTTAAAGAAACTGAGCAGTCACCTATCCACCATCCTGAGGGCAATGCCTGGAATCATACAATGCTGGTAGTTGATGAAGCAGCTAAACATAAAAATAAAAGCAGAGATGAAAGGGCATTTATGTGGGCAGCACTGTTACATGATATAGGAAAGGCTGAAACAACTAAAAATAAAAAGGGAAAAATTACAGCTTACAATCATGAATCAGTGGGAGCTGATTTATGCGTGAAATTTCTTCAGGAATTTACCACAGATGATAAATTTATTCAAAAGGTCAAAGGACTTGTCAGATGGCATATGCAAATACTTCATGTAGTGAAGGATATGCCATTTGCCGATATTAAGTCTATGAAAGAAGAAACGGATATAAAAGAAGTTGCATTATTAGGTTTTTGTGACAGGATGGGAAGAACAAATGTAGACATATTAAAGGAAAAAAACAATATCAAAATATTCTTGGATAAGTGTTTATTTGATATATAAGGG
>JAQVRY010000004.1:6379-14925 GCA_028700795.1 Tissierellia bacterium
ATATTACAATGCAACTGAGGCGCAGCTTTACTTGGTACTCAGAGACACAGCCATAAACCTTGGATACTGTACTAATGACGATTTAAATCTTAATGAATTTATAAAACATGATGGTTATTATTGGGAAGAATAAAGCATAAAACACCCCCTGTGTGTATATACTAACACATAGGGGGTGTTTCCTTTGAATCCAATTGAAGTACATTACAAGAACAGCTTTGCAGCAATTAAAATAGGAAATTTTTTAGCAGAGCATATGAATAATGCAGCAATAGTTTGTATCGGAACCGACAAATGCATAATAGACAGCTTGGGACCCTTAACAGGCACTTTACTGATGAAAGAAAATATCAAAGCTGATGTTTACGGTACTTTGGAAAAACCTGTTCATGCAATGAATATTAACGAGTATATAAAAAACTTAAGAAGCAAGAATTATGACTGCATCATAGCGTTGGATGCCTGCTTGAGCAATAAAAAGAATCAAGGAATTATAGAAATTAGAGAAGGCTCAATCACACCGGGAAAGGGTATAGGGAAATTCCTTCCGGAAATCGGTGATATATCTATAATTGGAATTGTAAGTTCCAGCGATAAGGAATTTCATGATTTGGTTCAGGATACAAGGCTTTCACTTATTTATGACATGGCAGAAATAATTTGCGGAGGAGTATTAAATGCTTATAACATGAATATATCAGAAAGTTTTGATCAAGCTTCAATAAGCAGTTTGTAAGGTATGGGGACACTTTAGTGTCCCCATACCTCTGATAAAGATTTTTTGGGCGGGCTTTCAGAATGAAATTTATTTTAATGCTTCTATTGCTGCATCAAGCTGCAAATCGTCTTCATTGCTTTCCACATGCCTTATTAAAGCATTGTATAGGGCATCTTGAGTAGCAAAATCGATTGTTCCGTAGGGATATAATAGATTATTTTCCTGAAATTTCTTAACTTGCTCAAAGGACTGTATGTCGTATACTCCGTCAGGCTGGTTTGTTTCATAACCTAATTCCATAAGTATCATTTCAGCTGATAAAACATCAAGACTTACATTTCCTAATTCAGGTTTATTTTCATTACTGAAAGTCGGATATTCAGAAATATCTATAATCTTGTTTTCCACTACAATATCAGGGGTTATCCCGACTTTATGAACAGGTATTTTATTTACTGAAAAATATTCTGCTGTGGTAAATTTTACTCCGCTTCCGTCAATCAAAGGATACAGAGACTGAACGACACCTTTTCCGTAAGAGTTTGTACCTACAATGATTCCTTCATTTTTATATTTAACGGCACCTGCAAATATTTCTGTTGCGCTGGCACTTCCTTCGTTAATTAATACGGCTATTTCATATTTCTGTTCTTTTAGCTTGCTTTCATAAATATCTTCCTTGCCGGCTGCATATTCCACATATACTACAGGTCCTTCCGTAACAAATAAATTTAACAAGTCAACTGCAGACTGCAATGTTCCCCCGCCGTTGTTACGCATATCTATTACTATTTTTTCCACATTATTCTCATCAAACAGGAGAAGCTCATTTTCTACAAGCTCTGCTGTATTGTCGGAAAAACCGGTAACATTTAAATATCCAATATTATCTTTTAGTATTTTTCCTTCAACATTGTTTATTATTATTGAACTCCTTATTAAATCAAAGTTAAGACTTTCCTTTCCGCGCAGAATGCCTATTTTAACAGTCGTTCCTTCTTCTCCCCTTATAAGAAGAGATGCCTGACTTGAAGTGGCGCCGGTAATATCATAACCGTCAACAGTATTTATTATATCACCTGCTTTAATTCCTGCTTCAATTGCAGGTGAGCCGGACAGAGGAGTAACTACGACAACTTGTCCGTTTATATCCATTATTTGAACGCCTATACCTGAAAATTCTCCTGCCGTATCTTCAAGTAATGCTTGGTATTCCTTGGGTGTATAGTAAGTGCTGTAGTCGTCCAAAACACTGAAGAATCCGTCATAAAGACCATTCATGATATCTTCTTGGCTTACTTCGTACTGATAATTGTCAAGCACAAAAGAAATTACTTTCTTCATAAATTCAATATCTTCGCTGAACTCATCTTCATCGATTTCTATTGCCAATACAGAAGTAAATGATAATATTACCATTAAAACTACAATAAACAAACTAATTCTTTTTTTCATAATGCACCTCGTTTTCTTATGAATTATCACGTGTTACCACACCACGATAAATAAATACGCTTTGTCATCCTGAGTGTAACGAAGGATCTCAGGTTTTAAAGTATGAGATTCTTCGAGCTAAAGCTCTCAGAATGACACGCAATTACAAAATTGTTATTCATAACAATGATAGGAACATACATAGGGGGTTAGCACTTATTAATGATAACATCAAGAATTACTTCATCTGTATGGTCCATGCCGATATTTGAAACCTTTGCTAAATTTTGTATTGTTTTTTCTGCTGTACAGCCTAAAATACCGTTATCTTCCGGAATATATATTTTTTCCAATGCCATTTTCGCAGCATCAACGGCGGCATCAACTGAAATGGATAGTTTATAGGCGCATCCCAACTTTGCGCCATCACAGAGCATTCCGGAAATTCCTGCTATCATATTATTGATAGAGCCTTTAATCTGCTCGTTATTTCCGTTTAACATGTATGTGAGTCCTGCAGCACAGCCGACTCCTGCAGCAACTGCGCAGCCACAAACTGGTGAAAGTGCTCCTAAATATACTTTTACAAAAATCGTAATCAAATGGCTTAAGGTTACAGACCTCAATATCTTTTCGTTTGGAATATTCTTTTCACGGCCAATATAGGATATTGGAATTATTGCGACCAAACCGTGATTGCCTGAACCTGCACTGCTCATTACCGGCAAAAGGTATCCCGACATTCGCGCTTCTGAAGCAGCAGCAGTATATGCCTTAGCCATTGTAAAAGCATCTCCTGCATTTTTATATAGATAATTGCTTAAACCAACACCGATAGATTCTTTTAGTCCAACATCAGCAATTTTTAAATTCATATCAATTCCGCTTTGAATAAAAGAAATTTCATCAATGGGTACATTATTTGCATAATCGATAAGTTCATCAATAGAATAGTTTTTTATTTCAAATTTTATTTCATTTGTTGTTTTCTTTTCTGTAGCTTTAGTATCACTTGTATCAAGCAAGACCTTATCATTTTTTCTTTCAAAAATAATATTGGTATGAGAATCTCGTATTATAACTGTCGCATTATCTTTATCTCCAATTACTTCTGCTTTTATATATAATCCTTGAATATGAGAATTCAGATTAAGGTCTATAATATTTGAATCAACAATTTCTAATGCCCTATCAATGCTTTCATTATCAACATCCTTCAGAACTTCCAATTCATATTCCGACTTGCCTATTACTAAAGAAAGAGCAGCTGCAAATATTATACCGTGTTCGTTTGTTCCCGGGATACCGACGCTGAATCCGTTCTTTAATATGTTTTTATCAACTTCTATATTAAGTTTTTTTATTTCAGAGCCTAATATTTCTTTTGCTCTTGCCACTGCATAGGCAACAGCGCCGGGCTCGGTGCAGCCTAATGCAGGAGTAACCTGGTTTTTTAATATATTTGTAAGCAGATTGGTTTTCATAATACATCCCCTGTTAATATAATTTTATTAATTCCTACACTATTATAGCAAAAATAATATATATTTACAAATAAATTATGCCGCCTTGAAATAAGCTTTTGACTTTAAGTTGATTATGGGGTAAAATATTGTAATTAGATATGTGAGGTAATGATGAACAGAAACTTAAAGACATCAAACATTACAGAATCAGCAATGATAACCGGGATATTGGTTATAATTGCTTATTTGTCATCTTTTATTACATTATTAATGTTTTTCTATCCCACTCCTGCAATTATTCTAGGGAAAAGGAAGGGGCTTAAATATTCAATTTTAGCATTAATTGCTTCAGATTTGATAATCTCCATGCTTTTGGGAGTACAAACGGGACTTGTATTTTTAATTTTATATACACCTTTGGCGGTTGCACTTACATATGGTATCTGCAGAGATGAAGATGCCAACAAAACAATTTTGTTCGGGACAGCTGCGTATATGATTTCTTTTGTTCTGTACATATTATTTTTGAATTTTATAATGGACATTAATTTTATCGAAAGAGTTGCAGAAATGTATGACCAAAGCTTTGAAATGACGAGGGGTTTATTTGACAATATCCCTGACCAATTAAGAACTGAGCAATTTGAGCAGTATATAAGTGATATTGAAAAAATAGCACCAATGATGAATTACATTGTAACAAGTGTATTTCCGGCGGTATTGATAGCAGCATCAGTAATCACATCATATATTAATTATATAGTTGCAAGCAAATTTGCAGTAAGGTTTTCAATAAATGTAAAACAACATGAAGGTATAGGTTACTTTTCGTTTCCAAGAAATTTTATGATTTCTATGGCAGGATTGCTGCTTTTGTCATTTTTATTAGGGTTATTCAATATTAATGTAGAAATTATACAACTGAATCTATTTATTATAGTTTTTATAGCTATGCTTTTACAGGGAGTTGCAGTATTGAAATTTTTAATAGATAAAAGCAAAATGAGTAAGTTTGCAAGAAACTTAATATTTGTTATTATTATACTTATGAGCATAAGTTTCAGCATTATCTATGCAATAATCGGATTGGTTGATTTAACAATAGATTTAAGAAAAATAAATAGAGCTGTATAGTTGAAGGAGGCAATATGGAAAAGAAAACTCCAATGTTTTTAAAAGATGACAGTTTTATATACTTTGTAGTTATAGTGTTATTAATAATAATCTTCATAATTGAAGGTATGTTTATTTATGCTGCCTCCGCAGGATTAGTTTTAGTTATAATAACAGCTTTTACATTAAGAAAACAGATTTTGCGTAATAGGGAGCTTAAAAATTATGTTATTAATTACACGAATAATTTAGAAAATTTATCAATAAATTCTTTTTATTATTCACCATTTCCCATATGCATAATTGGTGTAAACGGAAAAATGTTTTGGTTTAACAATAAGTTTAAAGAACTGCTCAGCGACGATTTAGATGCAATTGAAAATATAGAAGAATTTGTTGGGGGATTCCCGTCAAACTCAATGGATGGAAACAAGGATGGCACTTTAAGCAACATAGAAGTTCCTGAAACCGGCAGAAGTTTCAATGTATTGTATTATGAGCTTGAAGAAGGGCGATTTGGCGAAGGAAGGTCATATGTTTGCTATTGGAATGAGAATACGGCATTTATCACCTTGAGGAATAAATATAATGATGAACGGCCTATTACAATGATGATTCAGATAGATAATTATGAGGAAATATCAGAAAAATTAGAGTTGGGTGAAAAATCTTCCATGACTGCTCAGACAGAAAAAATTCTTAACAATTATGCTTGTGAGATGAATGGATTTGTACTGAAATATGACAATTATAAATTTTTAATGATGATTGAAAACAAATATCTTGAAACATTGGAAGCAAAGAAATTTTCCATGCTTGATGATATTAAATCAATAAGGGGTACCAATGATTTTAACTTTACACTCAGTATAGGTACCGGTGCAATGGCTAAGAATTTAACTCAGCTTATGGAGTACTCCAAGGGAGCCCTTGACGTAGCTTTGGGAAGAGGAGGCGACCAAGCTGTAGTTAAAAGGATTAATTCCGTTAAATTTTATGGAGGCAAAAGCAAGGCTGTTGAAAAAAGAACAAAGGTCAGAGCAAGGATTATTTCATATGCATTGAGGCAAATGATTGATCAAAGCTCTAATGTAATTATCATGGGACACAGAGTGGGAGATATGGATAGTTTAGGTTCATCCATAGGCATTTACAGTATTGCCAGAAGCAGAGGCAAAAAATCATATATAGTGTTGAACAACGTTAATCATGCTTTGAAAAATATGTACGATAGAATAAAAAAAGAAGAAAGCCATTATATCGAATCTATTATAACAACTGAAAAGGCATTGGAGCTTTCTGATCAAAATACACTCATTGTTGTTTTGGATACACACAGGAAGAGTTATACTGAAGCACCTGAGCTTATTGACAAAATTGATAAGGTAGTTTTGATAGACCATCATAGGAGAAGCGAAGAATATATTGAAAACAATTTATTAGATTACATTGAACCTTATGCTTCATCAACCTGTGAGCTTGTGGCGGAATTAATCCAATACATGGAAGATCACATTAAGCTTACAAAATTTGAAGCTGATGCTCTTATGGCCGGAATAGTGGTGGATACAAATTCATTTACATTCAAAACAGGCATAAGAACTTTTGAAGCAGCTGCCTTTTTAAAGAGAAGAGGTGCCGACAATGTGGAAGTCAAGGAATTGTTCAATGAAAGCATAGAATTTATGAAGAAAAAGACAGAAATTATCGAAAAAAGCGAAATTGTTTTTGATGATGTGGCAGTATCATATATTGATGAGACCACTGAAGATTCCAACGTAGCAGCTGCACAAAGTGCAGATGAGCTGCTTACAATTAAGGATGTAAATATGAGCTTTGTGCTTGTAAGAAACGAAGAGTATATAAATATAAGCGGCCGCTCCGTAGGAGATATGAATGTACAGGTAATTTTGGAATACCTTGGAGGAGGAGGCCATTTGAACATGGCAGGTGCTCAAATATATACCAAGGACATGGAAGAAGCAAAAGCTAAACTGTATGAAGCCATAGCTCAATATAAAAAGGAGATTAAACCATGAAAGTAATATTATTGGAAGATGTTAAAAATGTAGGGGTAAAGGGTCAAATAATCAATGCTAAAGACGGTTATGCCCGCAATTTTCTTTTTCCTAAGAATTTAGCCATAGAAGCAACAGAAGCTAATTTAAAAAAACTTGAAACCGCAAAAAAGCAAAAAGAAGTAAAGGAAAACAAGATTTTAGAAGAAGCAAAAGTACTTGAACAAGAACTGCTTCAAAAAACCATTGTTATAAAAACAAAGACCGGTGAAAACGGAAAGCTTTTTGGTTCAATTACAACAAAAGAAATATCAGACCTTTTAGAGAAGGAGCATGAAATTTTAATTGATAAAAAGAAATTTGACTTAGATGAGCCCATTAAATCTGTAGGTGAATACTATGTCAAAATAAAACTTCATCCAACAGTAAATGCTAGATTAAAAGTAATAGTAACGGAAAAATAAGAGGTAAAAATGTCTGAGTTAATTAATTTGGGAAAAATTCCTCCTCATAATGCGGAAGCTGAACAAACTGTCTTAGCTTCTTGTATGATTGATCACATAGCTGTCGAAAAAGTAGTTAATTTGTTGAGCTATGACGATTTTTATTATGAAGCAAACAAAGAAATATATGACAGTATCAAACAAATCCACATACAAAATATACCTGTTGATGCAGTCACTGTTTTTGAGGAGCTTAAAAAAAGGGGAAAAATTGACTATATAGGCGGATTTGAGTACTTAGCAACACTAACTGAAAACATAATAACTTCTAAAAATGTTGAAGCTTACTGCAATATAATAAGGGAAAAATCCACCCTGCGAAAGCTGATAAGTGCTTCTCAAGAAATAATAGAGAAGGGCTACAAGGAAGATGATGATGTTCAAAAAATCATAGAATTGGCTGAATCAAGGATCTTTTCTATTTCGCAAAATAGAAGTATCAATACCTTTTCTGAAATTAAAGAAGTCCTTATGGCTGTATTTAACCAGCTTGAAGAAAGAGCAAAGAGCGGCGGAGGTATAACTGGTCTTGCTACAGGCTACACTGATTTGGACAGAATGACTTCAGGTCTTCAAAAATCTGATTTAATTTTGCTTGCTGCAAGACCTTCAATGGGAAAGACTGCTCTTGCTTTGAATATTGCCATGAATGTTGTTAAAAGCGGCGCATCTGTCGCACTGTTCAGTCTTGAAATGTCAGAGGAGCAATATGTTCAAAGAATTATAAGCCAAGAATCCATGGTTGATAGCACAAAACTTAGGACAGGCAGTTTAGACGACGATGATTGGACAAGGCTTATAAATACCATGAGCTTAATTTCAAATTACAAGATATATATTGATGACACGCCATCTGTTACATTGTTTGAAATGATGTCTAAATGCAGAAGACTTAAAATTGAAAAAGGTTTAGATTTAATTGTAGTGGACTATTTGCAGCTTATGTCTGAAGGAGGAAGGACGGACAACAGGCAGCAGGAGATTTCGAATATATCAAGAGGATTGAAGGCTCTTGCCAGGGAGCTTGATTGTCCGGTATTGGCACTGTCGCAGCTTTCTCGTGCACCGGAGCTTAGAAATGACCACAGACCTGTTATGTCGGACTTGAGAGAATCCGGAGCTATTGAGCAGGATGCAGATGTAGTAATGATGCTTTACAGAGATGAGTATTACAACAAGGAAGAATCTGAGAGAAAAGGCATAACGGATGTAATAATAACCAAACAAAGAAACGGTCCAGTAGGAACCGTTGAGTTAGCATGGATAGGTCAATATACAAAGTTTGGGAATATAC
>JAQVRY010000004.1:15025-17852 GCA_028700795.1 Tissierellia bacterium
ACACTTCTTGCTATTATTATTTTTGTTCCCGGTGCAAGCACATTGTCTTCGGGAAGGTCATTTAGTTCTTTCAAGTAGTTTATTGATAAGTTATAATTCTTTGCAATATCCCACAGGGTTTCTCCTGATTGAACCACTCTGAATATTAGGCTGGGCATCTTGCTTCTATCTACCGGTTCTTTTTCTGCAACATCCCTGATTATGGTAACTTCGTCATCATTTTTAAATTTAAGTGCAACATTAATATCGCAGTTTAGATTTACCGAACTGTTTCCTTTTCTGTAGGCGCTACATTTATGAGTTGTAACATCAGAATGTATTTTATATAATGCTTCATCTTCCTTTATAGGAATATCAGCGGTAAACGGAAGTGAGGCAAATGCTTTGTCTATTTTATCTATGTCTCCGTTTAAATAAAGCAAATTCACATCTAAGAAACCATCTATAATGTATTTATTGTCGGCTATTCTCTTTTCAGAAACCTTCGGGCTTATATCAACCGAATAGATATCCTTGATTGACCCTGTAAGCACATCAAAGTTATTCTCATACTTAACAACTTCATTAGTCAAATTCTTAAGTGATGATAAGTTTACTTTTTCAGATTGAAGCTCCAGTTCAAAATTCGTCGAATACAAGTCCATGATTATGTTTCTTTCCACAGTATCATAAAATGAGGCATTTACCGTAAAAGGCAGTGCAAATTCTATAAGTTTTTTCTCATCATCAAAGTTTTCAGTCGTTGAATAAGTTATATCATTAACTGTAATGTTTATGTCCTTCAACATATTTTCATTTGAGGATACAAGCTCCAAGTAATGAGTGAATGGGAATTCTTCCGATACATATCCGACAGTATGCAGCTCATCGTCTTCAATGAACATGAATCCAACCTTGCATATTCCTTCTATCAGCATCTTATCATTTAATACATCGATATTTGTTATGTAAACATCGGCTTCTGATTTGATAATTTTGTCTATTTCACCGGAACCCTTACTCAGTTCCACTGCATCATTAATGTTTATTTCTTCAGATATTTCTGCTATTGTATCCGTATAGGTTATATTTTTGGTTTTGGCCTGAATGCTTCCGTCAGACTCTAAGTTGGAAACATATGTAACAGGTCTTTTCATGTAGATATCAGTATCTAATATTAATACTGCTTTAACAAGAAAACTCCTTTCTGTCAGTTGTTCGGCATCAATATAATCTATAAAGATATTTGTTAATGCTTCCATGTCTTCTGTTACACCTTCTACGATGATTTCTTCTCTGAAGGGTATTTCACCGGACATGGAATTTATTGTATAATCCTCATTGTTTGAACGATAAATAATATTATATATCAGCTTGCCGTCAACTATTATATTATCTGTTGTTACAGTAACATTATTAAGCTTTGCTTTTCCTTCTGCGGTTACGATTTTTTCAATATCAGGCATATTATCAGCAATCGCAAACTCGCTTTCCAACAAAACTTCAGTGGAATTTGAATCAATAATTTCATTAATATTGAATGTATCATTAAATAATTTAACCAAAATATATCCTCCTTTAAGTTAATACAGCATTACGCATTATTCTTTTATAAATATATATGCCGTTTAAATTTCAATAGTACAACTTATAAATAAAATTTTTCAAAAAGCATTAAAAGGCATTGACCTTTTCATTTTTTTAATATAAAATAATTTAGTAATGCAATGACCATTTTTTAAATCAACAAATTAATAAAATAATTGCACAGTGGTTCCAATCAATAGAGACTAAAAAAAAAACCCGTTTTTGTCTCTTTTTTATGTAATAATATTTATTCTCAGGAGGAAGAAATGCCAAAATATATTTTTGTAACAGGGGGAGTTGTATCTTCATTAGGGAAAGGAATTACTGCAGCTTCTTTAGGAAGGCTATTGAAAAGCAGAGGACTTAAAGTAACATTGCAGAAATTCGATCCTTATTTAAATGTGGACCCGGGAATGATGAGCCCTTATCAGCATGGAGAAGTATATGTAACTGACGACGGAGCTGAAACAGATTTAGACTTAGGACACTATGAAAGAATAGTTGATATAGATTTAACTAAATACAGCAGCATAACATCAGGCAAAATATACTGGGCTGTATTGAATAAGGAAAGAAGAGGAGATTATCATGGAGGAACTGTCCAGGTTATTCCTCATGTAACCAACGAAGTCAAATGCATGTTAAAAAGAATTGCCGCAGTTGAGGACGTTGATATTGTTATAACTGAAATTGGCGGAACTGTAGGGGATATTGAAAGCCAGCCGTTCTTGGAAGCAATTCGTCAAATTCGTTACGAGGTAGGAAGAGAAAATGTATTGTATATTCACGTTACATTGCTTCCTTATTTGTCAATGGCCGGAGAGCTGAAGACAAAGCCAACACAGCACAGTGTTAAAGAACTTTTAAGCATAGGAATTCAGCCGGATATATTAGTATGCAGAAGCGAAAAAGAAATTCCCGCAGAGCAAAAAACTAAAATTGCATTATTCTGCAATGTTGAAAAACAAAATGTTATTCAAAACAAAGATGCAGATTCCATATATGATATACCCTTAATGCTGGAAAAGGAAGGTCTTGCAAAATTAGTCTGTGACCATTTTAACATAAAATGTGATGAACCGGATTTAGTAGAGTGGACCAAAATGGTGGAGCGTTCAAGGAATCCAAAATATAGTGTTAAAATAGCTCTTGTGGGCAAGTATGTAGAGCTTAAGGATGCATATTTGTCAGTTGCGGAAGCACTCAAGCATGCAGGATTTGATAATTCTTGTGATGTTGAAATTTCATGGATACATTCAGA